>NZ_BACW01000098.1:0-12144 GCF_000333315.1 Curtobacterium sp. B8 | reverse complement strand
CAGGACTCGTACGACCAGGCGAACTTCTACCTGGGTGCCTCGCAGCTGATCCCCGCAGAGATCCCGGTGGCGAACTACCTGCAGTCCATCGCCTTCGGCGGTGCCCCCGCTCCGCAACTCCGCACCCTCGACGGCGACTGGGCGCGTCTCGCGCTCCGCACGGCCGCGTAAGGAGACGACCTTGGCCACCACCACGACAGAATCCGTCACGACGGCGGGCAGCCGCCGACGGGGCGGAGCCGCACCGCGCCTCCAGGCCGGACGAGGCGCCGGACGCACCGGACTGCGCACCGGGCGCAACCGCGTCGACCCGCTCTTCCTCGTCTTCCTGATCCCCACCCTCCTGCTCTTCACGCTGGCGATCACGCTCCCCGCCGTGATGGGCATCGTGCTGAGCTTCACCGACTCCGTCGGGTTCGGTGACTTCCGGTTCATCGGCCTGACGAACTACGTCGCCGTGTTCTCCGACCCGGCGATCCTGCAGGCGTACCTCTTCACGATCGGCTTCTCGCTCGTGACGGTCCTCGTCGTCAACGCGCTCGCGTTCCTCCTCGCGATCGCCCTGACCTCGAAGATCCGCGGCAAGATCGCGCTCCGCGCCGTGTTCGTCCTGCCGATGGTGATCTCGGGCATCGTCATCGCCTACGTGTTCTCGTTCCTGTTCGCGAACAGCCTGCCGGCGCTCGCGACCACGCTCGGCTTCGCCCCGCTCGAACAGAGCATCCTCGCGAACCCGGACCTGGCCTGGGTCGCGGTCGTCGTCGTGACCGCGTGGCAGGCGATCCCGTCGACGCTGCTCATCTACATCGCCGGCGTGCTCTCGATCCCGGCCGAGGTGTACGAGGCGTCTGCCCTCGACGGCGCGAGCGCCTGGCGGCAGCTCGTGTCGATCACGGCGCCGCTCACCGCGGGCTACATCCTCATCAACCTCATCATCGGGTTCAAGAACTTCCTGAACTCGTACGACATCATCGTCGGCCTCACCGACGGCGGCCCCGGCACCTCGACCACCAGCGTCGCGATGTCGATCTTCAAGGGCTTCAACGGCGGCGACTACGCGTACCAGATGGCGAACGCGACGATCTTCTTCGTCATCGCGGTGGTCATCGCCGTGATCCAGCTGCGGGCGACCCGCGGGAAGGCAGCGCTCTGATGACCATCCAGGCACCCCTCCAGCCGGGGACCACCGCGACCGGTACGATCCGCTCCGTCGACGCCGACCGGAACGCCGGCCGCCGCGGCGAGCGCGCCAACTGGCCCGTCACGGTCGTCCTCGTCCTCTGCGCCCTGTCCGTGCTCGTGCCGCTCTACGTGACGGTCACGATGGCCTTCAAGACGACGAGCCAGGCGGTCGACGGCAACGCGTTCTCGCTGCCGGCGCCGTTCAGCGTCGACGGGTTCGTGCAGGCGTGGCAGCTGACCGACTTCCCGCGGGCGTTCGGCGTCTCCGTGCTCGTCGCGGCGATCACCGTCGTCGGCACGATCCTCCTCGCCTCCTTCACGGCGTTCGCGATCGCACGGAACTGGGAGCGCCGGCTGTTCCGCTGGTCGTTCTTCTACCTGCTCGCCGCGATGTTCCTGCCGTTCCCGGTGCTCGCGCTCTCGCAGGTGAAGCTCACCGGCCTCGCGCACCTCGACAACCCGATCGGCGTCGCGATCCTGCACGTCATGTTCCAGCTGTCGTTCAGCGTGCTGCTCTTCACCGCGTTCCTCCGCTCGATCCCGGCCGAGCTCGAGGAGAGTGCGCGCATCGACGGCGCGAGCACGGGCCAGGTGTTCTGGCGGCTGGTGTTCCCGCTGCTCGCGCCGATGAGCGCCACGGTCGGGATCTTCGCGTTCCTCGCGTCGTGGAACGACTTCGTGATGCCGTCGCTCATCACGTCCGACCCGGCGCTGCAGACGCTGCCGGTGCTGCAGCAGATGTTCCAGACGCAGTTCAGCAACAACTACAACGTGTCGTTCGCCTCGTACCTCATGGCGATGGCACCGGCGATCATCGTCTACCTGTTCACGCAGCGCTGGGTGATGGCCGGGGTCACGCAGGGCGCGATCAAGTGACCGGCTCCGCCGACACGACCCACCCCGAACCCGATACCGAAAGGCCCATCGTGACCGACGTGCTCGACCCCGAAGTCCAGCCCGCAGCATCCACCGCCGACGCGACCTGGTGGCGCCAGGCGAGCGTCTACCAGATCTACCCGCGCTCCTTCGCGGACGCGGACGGCGACGGCATCGGCGACCTGCCCGGCGTGACCGAGCGGGTGCCCTACCTGGCGTCGCTCGGCGTCGAGGCGGTCTGGCTCAGCCCGTTCTACCCGTCCGCCCTCGCCGACGGCGGCTACGACGTCGACGACTACCGCGACGTCGACCCGCGCCTCGGCACGCTCGACGACTTCGACGCGATGGTCGCAGCGCTGCACGGCGCAGGCATCCGCGTCATCGTCGACGTCGTGCCGAACCACACGAGCGACCGGCACGCGTGGTTCCGTGAGGCGCTGGCCGCTCCGGCGGGCTCCCCCGCCCGTGACCGCTACGTGTTCCGTGACGGGTCCGGTCCGGACCGGGCGGAACCGCCGGCCGACTGGGTGTCGATCTTCGGTGGCCCGGCCTGGACCGCGGTCGGCGACGGTCAGTGGTACCTGCACAACTTCGCGAAGGAGCAGCCCGACCTCAACTGGGCGAACCGCGAGGTCCGCGACGACTTCCTGCACACGCTGCGGTTCTGGTCGGACCGCGGGGTCGACGGCTTCCGCATCGACGTCGCGCACGGCCTGGCGAAGGACCTGCCCGAGGGGCCGCTGCCCACCTGGGCCGAGGTGCTCGCGAGCCCGAAGGACGGGCAGCACATCCTGTGGGACCGCGACGACGTGCACGAGATCTACGCCGAGTGGCGGAAGGTCTTCGACGAGTACACGCCGGCACGGACCGCGGTCGCCGAGGCGTGGGTCGCCGCCGACCGCCGCGCCCGCTACGCCAGCGCCGAGGGGCTCGGGCAGGCGTTCAACTTCGACCTGCTCGAGGCCGACTTCGACGCCGGGCAGTTCCGCACGATCATCGAGTTCAACCTCGGTCTCGCGGAGCAGTCCGGATCGTCGACGACGTGGGTGTTCTCGAACCACGACGTCGTCCGGCACGCCACCCGCTACGCGCTCCCGGCCCGGAACGGCGCCGAGGAGAAGCAGGGTTCGGCGTGGCTGCTCGCCGGCGGCTCCCAGGACGACCTCGACCGGGACCTCGGTCTCCGCCGTGCCCGGGCCGCGACGCTGCTCGAACTCGCGCTCCCAGGGTCCGCCTACCTGTACCAGGGCGAGGAGCTCGGCTTGCACGAGGTCGGCGACATCCCCGACGCCGAACGACAGGACCCCGCGTTCTTCCGGAACCCGGGCGTCGACGTCGGCCGTGACGGCTGCCGCGTGCCGATCCCGTGGACCCGACAGGGGTCGTCCTTCGGCTTCGGCGCGGGCGGCTCGCACCTGCCGCAGCCGGCCTGGTTCGCGGATTCCTCGGTCGAGGCCGAGGACGCCGACCCCGACTCGACGCTGAACCTCTACCGGAAGGCCCTCGGGCTCCGCGGCCAGCTGCAGTCCGAGGAACACCTCGAGTGGCTCGAGACCGGCCGCGACGACGTGCTCGCGTTCCGCCGTCCGAGCGGGTGGACGAGTGTGACCGTGTTCGGCGACGAGCCGTACGACCTCCCCTCCGGCGAGCTCCTGCTCGCCTCCGCGCCGGTGGCAGACGGCGCACTGTCGGGTGTGGGGACGGCCTGGTTGCGGTCCTGACGGACGCGCGCGTCCTCGACGCGACCAGGAGACGGACTGGAGGCACGGTGCGGGCAGGCACCGTGCCTCCCGTCCGTCAGGCGGTCGCGTCAGCGGTCCGCGTCCGGCGGGCCCGCGATCTCCCGCAGCGCCGCGAGGTGCGCGCGCCATGCCGCCCGCCCCGCTCTCGTGAGCGTCAGCGACGTGCGCGGTGTCTTCCCCACGAAACCCTTCGACACCGCGACGTAGCCGGCGGCCTCGAGTGCGCTCACCTGCTTGCTGAGCGCCGAGTCGGTGACCTCGACGGCGTCCCGGACCTCGCGGAAGCCGAGCGTGCCGGCGCGGTCGAGCGCGGCGACGACCGAGAACCGCACCGGGTTCTGCAGGAGGTCGTCGAGCCGGTGTCGCGGGTGCGCCCCGTCGGTGGTGGTCACGATCGCGACTCCCACGCCGCGCAGGCGATCGCGACGACGAGGACGGCACCTGAGGTGACGGCAGACCACAGCACGGAGCCGTGGACCCACGCGACGACGGCGATCGCGGCGCAGTACGTGACCGCCCAGGCCGCGATGTACGCCGT
Organism: Curtobacterium sp. B8; assembly: GCF_000333315.1. Classification (NCBI taxonomy): domain Bacteria; kingdom Bacillati; phylum Actinomycetota; class Actinomycetes; order Micrococcales; family Microbacteriaceae; genus Curtobacterium; species Curtobacterium sp. B8. The sequence goes on along the minus strand of NZ_BACW01000098.1, from coordinate 7,806 downwards.
CCACCGGCGCCCGCGGGCGAAGGCCGAACGGCCGCGGATGGCGATCGTGAACCAGAGCACGAGCGCCGTGACGACCGTGATGGTGCCGAAGTACGCGGCCCCGAAGGCACGCCCGGTGCCGAGGCCCATCGCGAAGGTGCCGAGCGACGTCGTGGCGCCGAGCGCCACGATGAACGCCACGTAGGGCCACCGCGCGGCATCGTGTGCGCGGCGGGAGAGTCGGTCGGCCTGCGTCAGCAGTGCGCGGGCCTCGGACGGCTGGATCTCGGTCATGGGTTCCCCTTTCGGTTCTCCATCCTCGCAAGTACTTTCCACATTGGCAAGTACCGGTCGTCGAGCGAGCGCCGGTAGGGTCACGTGCATGAGTGGGGCGAGCATCGAGGTACATGACTTCGTCATGCGGTTCGGGGACCGCACGGTCGTGGACGGGCTGTCCTTCGACGTCTCCCCCGGCGAGACCTTCGGCCTCCTCGGCAGCAACGGCTCCGGTAAGACCACGACGATCCGGGCACTGCTCGGCATCACGACGCCGTCGTCCGGCTCGCTCACCATCGACGGACACCCCTACAGGCCGGCGACCGGCGGCATCGGCTACCTGCCCGAGGAGCGCGGCCTCTACCGCAAGGAGTCCGTCATCGACGTGATGACCTACTTCGGGCAGCTCCGTGGTCTCGGGCGCGCCGAGGCCGCCGCGTGGAGCACCGAGTACCTGGCACGGGTCGGGCTCGCCGACCGCGCGAAGCTCCGCGTCGACAAGCTCTCCGGCGGCCAGCAGCAGAAGGTGCAGCTCGGCATCACGATCATGGACCGGCCGCGCCTGCTCATCCTCGACGAGCCGACGAAGGGCCTCGACCCGGTGAACCGTCGCCTGCTGCTCGACCTGGTCGACGAGCGGAAGGCCGACGGCGCGACGGTGGTCCTCGTCACGCACCACATGGACGAGGTCGAGCGGCTCTGCGACCGGATCCTCCTGCTCAAGGACGGCACGGCGGCCGCGTACGGGTCCATCCCGGACGTGCAGGACGCCTTCGGCGGCGCCGTCGCGAAGGTCGGCCTGGACGGCCCGGTGCCCCCGTCCCCGCTCTACCGTCTCGCCCGGCACGAAGGTCACGTCGCCTACCTCGTCCCGACGCGTGCCGCCGCCGCGGACGGGTCGGACATCCTCGCCTCGTTGGTCGGTGCCGGGGTCCACGTGACCGGCTTCGAGATGCGGCGGATCCCCCTCGACGAGATCTTCGTGCAGGTCTACGGGCACGACGCCGGCGAAGACCTGGTCGCCGACGAGCCGCGGCAGGGAGCAGCAGCGTGAGCCGGCTCGGGACGGTCGTGCGGTTCGAGTTCGTCCGCGCCGTCAAGAAGCCCGCGTTCTGGATCGGCACCCTGGCGCTGCCCGTGGTGATCGTGCTCGTGACGCTGCTCGTCGGCCTCGGGCAGTCGGCCGGCGCGGACTCGGTCGTGTCGAACAGCTCCGCGACGAAGACCCCGTTCCGCTACGTCGACCACTCCGGACTCGTGTCCGAGCAGGTCGCCGCGAAGTGGGGTGGGACCCGCTCCACCGACGCCGCGGCGGACCGCGCGGCAGTCCGTGCCGGCCGGCTCGACGCCTTCATCGAGTTCCCCGAGTCACCCGCGACCGCACCGATCCGGGTGGAGGCCGCCGACCGCGGACTCTTCGGCAACGGGCGGTACTCGTCGCTCGCGGAGCGGGTGGTCGAGCAGAGCGTCGCGGCCGCGGTGGACGACCCGCAGGCCGTGCAGCTCCTCCGCGACCCGCCGGACACCACGGTGACGACCTACGCCGACGGCGCGGTCGCCCCGGGGTGGTTGTCGGTGCTGCCGCCGGCGCTGTTCGCGGCGGCGTTCTTCGGGCTCGTGATCCTGCTCGCGGCACGCATGGTCACCGTGGTCGTCGAGGAGAAGGAGAACCGGATCTCGGAGATGATCCTCACGACGGTGACCGCCGGGGACCTCATCCGCGGCAAGGTCATCGCCATGCTGCTGGTCGGGCTCGTCCAGATCGGGGTGTTCCTGCTGCCCGGGCTCGTGACCTTCGCGGTCGCGCTCCCCCTGTTCGCGTCGCGACTCGGCGGGATCGTCGTCGACCCCTGGCGGATGCTCGTGGGCGCACTCCTGCTCGTCGGCGGGGTGCTGCTCGCCTCCGGGCTGTTCGTCAGCGTCGGTGCCGCGGTCCCGTCGATCAAGGACGCCTCGTCGCTGCAGTCGGCCGCGATCTTCGCCCTGATCATCCCGGTCTACGCGGTGTTCTTCGTGGCCACGAACCCGACGTCGCCGGTCGCCGCGTTCTTCACGTACTTCCCGACGTTCACCCCGGTGACCGCCATGGTGCGGAACGCGGTGGGATCGCTCAGCGTCACCGAGTCGATCGTCTGCATCGTGATCGTCTACGTGGTCGCTGCGGCGCTGCTGTGGTTCGCGCAGTACCTGTTCCGGCACTCGGTCGCGCAGTACGGGTCGAAGGTGACCCTCAAGCAGATCGCGTCGTGGCGTCGCGGACGGCCGACCGCTCGGTGACGCTCGGCGGCGAGACCGGAGCAGCACCCTGCGCCGGAGCGGGCGCCGCCGACCCGGCTTGCTGCGCGGGCGCGTCGTCGAGGTCCCACGCCGGCACCTCGCGCTGCCGCCAGCCCTGCCGCAGCGTGCGGACCGCCCGGTCGTACTCGACGAGGACGTCGACGTGCGGGCGCACGAGCATCTGGATCTGCAGGCCCTCGTAGACGGCGAGGAGCTGGGTCGCGGCGACGTCGGCCGGGACCACCGCCTGCTCGACGTCGGCGTCGAAGTCGCGCTGCAGGCCTCGCGTCAGGTTGCCGACGTACTCCTCGAACCGCTTGCGGAACAGCTCCGCGAACCCGGTCTCCGCGGCGGCGATGTTGATCACGCCCGCGAGCACCCGGACGAGCCCGGGGTCGGCGACGTCCTCGGCGAGGGTCATCCGGAGGTGCTCGATGGTGCAGCTCGGTTGCACGGTGCGTCGCGTTCCCCGGAGCTGGGTCCAACGGTCGTAGGTGACGAGCAGCAGCGCGTCCCAGGTCGGGAAGACGCGGGCGACGGCGTCGAAGGGCACCCCGGCCACCTCGGCGACGACCGCGGCGTCGACCTGGTCGAACGGGTGCAGCCGGTAGGCGCGGATGGTGCCCCGGACGATCCGCTCCGCGAGCGACTGTTCGTCCTCGAGCGCGGCCGCGTGGTTCTCGGTCATCCGCCCATTGCACCCGAAGAGTGAGCAGATGTCTGCAACCCGACCGGGGGTGTCGCGGTGACCGGTGGGGAACGCGCGGTCCGTGGCGGATCCGAGCCGTGCCTCCCGGCCGTCAGCCGACCGTCACCGGCGCCGCTGACGGCCGGGTGCGCTGCCGCATCCAGACGAAGAATCCGGTCAGCGTGAAGACGCCGTAGAAGACGTACATCAGCCCGGATGCGTAGTAGCCGGCCGAGAACAGCAGCGGGACGCCGACGAGGTCGACGGCGACCCAGATGAGCCAGAACTCCACCCACCCCTTCGCCATGCCGTAGGTCGCGAGGAGCGACCCGACGAAGATCCACGCGTCGCTCCAGACCGGCTCGTACGAGCCGAGGGCGCGGAACAGGGGGGTCAGGAGCGCGGTGCCGCCCACCATGCCCAGGACGAGCAGTCCGCGGGTCCGCCAGGAGGCCCAGCTCGGGTCGATCACGGTCGTCGCCTCCGCAGGACGGTGCGTCCAGCGGTACCAGCCGTACACGCTCACGACGATGAACATCACCTGGCGGCCTGCCTGGCCGAGCAGGTTCACCGGGTTCGGGGTGTCGAAGAGCGACCCCATGAAGACGGTGAAGAGGAGTGCGTTGCCGAGGATGCCGACCGGCCACGCCCAGACCTTGCGGCGCATGCCCCCGAGGGCGCTGAGCAGGCCGAACACGTTGCCGATCACCTCGCGCCAGAGCACGGTCTGGTCGCCGATGACGATCCGCGCGTCGAACAACCACCGCACGATGCCCATGGGCCCTCCTCGTCTCCGGTCGGTGCAACGGTAGGGGGTGCGGGCGCATTCCAGCGGCCGTGCTGCGTGGTGTGACGGCCGCGTGCGGCGTCGCACGGCACCCGGCGCCCGGCCCGCGGGGCTACGCTCGGGAGCCGTGACGGACGGCGTGGCACGGGCGAGGACACTGCTCGACGACGCGGCCCGAGCGCTCGACGCCGCGGACGCCCGTGACGAGGCCCTCGGCGAGTACGTCGAGCCGAGGGCGCTCCTCGGCATCAGGCGCGATCCCACGATCCGCTCGCTCGGCCGGGTGTGGCGGGTCGGCGCGCTGCTGCTCGGCTCCTCCCCCGAGACGGCCGGGCAGGTCTGGGCGACCGGCCGCATCACGCGCGTCACCGAACCGGGGCGGTCGCAGTTCGTGTCGGTGTCGGCCGAGGTGCGCCGGGCCTACCGGGCGGCGGCGCAGAAGGGGCACTTCGCTCCCGGGGACACCGTGAACCACAGCGCGACGCTGATCCCGCTCGACGAGACCCTGGTCGGGTCGGACGGGGTGCTCTTCGTCGAGGGCGATGAGCCGTTCGTCCGGTGGTCCCCCACGGCGGGCGACGCGGTGCCGCTCGAGGGGTACCTCGCGGACCGGGTGGCGTTGCTGGTGGACCCGCCGAAGGGTGCCACGGACTGAGCGCCGCGGGTAGGGGCGACGGACTGCGGGACCGGACTACAACGAGAAGCCGCCGTCGGACGTCAGTACCTGCCCCACCACCCAGCTGCCGGACGACGTCGCCAGCCACCCGATGAGCTCGGCCGGGTCCTGCGGCCTCCCGACCCGGCCGAACGGCGTGCTCGCGAGGTACTCGTCGAGCCCGTCGAGCGACCGGTCGGTCGTCTCCGGGTCCATGTAGCCCGTGTTGCCCGCCCCGGGTTGACCGTGTTGAGCACGATGCCGAGCTCGAGCAACTCCTTGGCGACGGTGGCGGTGACCCCCGGCGAGCGCGCCCTTGCTCGCGGCGTAGGCGACCTCGCCGATCATCGCGCCGTGGATCTGTCCCGAGGTCATCCAGAAGACGTGCCCCTGGGCCTCGTCGTACGGTCCCGACCCCGCGATCCGGTCGCCGAGGCGCCGCGGCGTCTCCGTCCGCGGTGCCCGGCGCCGGGCGAACTCGGCGGTGAGCAGGAGCGTCGCCCGGGTGTTGACCTCCCAGAACGCGCTGAGCCGCTCGGGGGTCATGTCGAGGATGCTGCCGTCGTCGCCGCTCTTGGCGTGGTTGCAGACGAGCACGTCGAGGTCGCCGGTGAGCGCAGCTGCCGTGTCGATCAGCGCCGGGATCGTGGACGGGTCCGACAGGTCACCCGGGAGGTCCGCGAACCGGGCGCCGTCGGTCAGGTGCTCGCGGAGGCCGGCACGGACGGCGTCGAGGTCGTCACCGCCCCACGGCAGGTCGAGGTCGTGGGGGCGGTGGTGGTGCACGACGATGCTCGCCCCGAGGTCGGCGAGCTTCGCGGCGACGGCGAACCCGATGCCGCGGCGGCGCGAGACACCGGTGACGAGGGCGGTCTTGCCGGCCAGGGGCAGAGACGGGTGCAGGGGCAGGAGGGTGGAGGGCATGCTGAACCTTTCGACGGCGCCGAGCGGCGCACGGGTGGGAGTCGGGGAACGGTTCAGCGGCACTGCATGTCCGTCACCCTACACAGCGCGCGCCACCCGCGGAGTCGCCGTGGAGTCGGGGGACGCCCCGCGCCGGGCCCCGGGCGCTCGCGTACCGTCCGGCGCATGACCGACCAGCGCCGCCGCCTGATCCTCCCCGGCCAGTACGGCCCGGACTTCGACGACGGCGGCCCGCTCCTGGTGGTCGAGGCCCGCGAGTTCTTCACCGCGCGTCCGATGCACCGCGCGAAGGCGCACCTCTGGTTGAGCGCGCTCCGGCACCGTGTGCAGGCGCTCCGGGACGCCGGCGAGGGCGACCGGGTCGAGCACGTCCAGGTCGAGACGCTGAAGGAGGCCCTCGTCGGTCGCAGCGACCTCGAGGTCGTCGACCCGCCGTCGCGAACGCTCCGCGCACAGGTGCGGCACTGGGGCAAGGGCACCGAGGTGCTGCCGAGCCGCGGGTTCGTCACCGACGAGGACGAGTTCGCCGAGTGGGCCGCGCAGGGCACCGGCCGCTTCCGGATGGAGGCGTTCTACGAGCGCGTGCGCAAGCGCGAGGGCTGGCTGATGCACTCGGACAAGCCGGTCGGCGGGAAGTTCAGCCTCGACGACCAGAACCGCGAGTCGCCGCCGAAGGGCGCGACGACGCTCGGGCTCCCGGAGCCGTGGTGGCCCGGGGAGGACGAGGTCGACGAGGAGGTCCGGCGGGACCTCGACCGGTGGGAGCACGACGGGCTCGCCCGGTTCGTCGGGGCGGACGACCGACGCCGCTTCGCCGTGACCCCCGAGGAGGCACACCACGCCCTCGACGACTTCGTGCGCACCCGACTGAACGACTTCGGGCCGTTCGAGGACGCCACGCTCACGAACGACTGGACGATGGCGCACTCGCTGCTGAGCGTGCCGATGAACCTCGGCGTGCTGGACCCGCGCGACGCGATCGAGGCTGCGCTCGTGGCACACCGCGACGACGACGCACCACTCTCGAGCGTCGAGGGGTTCGTCCGCCAGATCGCCGGGTGGCGCGACTACGTGTGGCACCTCTACTGGTGGTTCGGCGACGACTACGGTGCGTCCGAGAACGCCCTCGACGCACACGAGCGGCTCCCCCGCTGGTGGCAGGAGCTCGACGCATCCGACATCGACGCCGCCTGCCTCCGCACGGCGATCGAGGGGCTGCACGACCACGGCTGGCTGCACCACATCCAGCGGCTCATGGTGCTCGGGAACTTCGCCCTCCAGCGCGGCTACGACCCGGTCCACCTGACCGAGTGGTTCACCGACGTCTTCGTCGACGGCACCGACTGGGTGATGCCGGCGAACATCATCGGGATGTCCCAGCATGCGGACGGCGGGATGGTCGCCACCAAGCCCTACGCCTCCGGAGGGCGCTACATCGACCGGATGTCCGACCACTGCGGCGGCTGCCGCTACGACCCGACGAAGCGGGTCGGCGAGGACGCCTGCCCCTTCACCGCCGGGTACTGGGCGTTCCTGGCGCGGACCGAGCCCGCCCTGCGCCACAACAACCGGATGGCGCGTCCGCTGCAGCAGATGCGGAAGCTCTCGGACCTCGACGAGGTCATCGCCCAGGAGGCGCGGCGCGGCACCCCCTGACGGCCCACCTCGACCAGGCGCGCCGTCGCGGCGGGGCCGACCCGCGCCTCCAGGCAGGTGCCCTGCCGCGCCCGGAGCGCTGTCGCGCTGTCGCGGGCTCCCGATAGTGTCGGGGACGTGAGCAACGAGGCATTCGACGAACGGTACGAGCTGCGGACGATCGCGCCCGCACTCGACGAGCAGGGGACGCCCACGGACGAGACGGACGCGTGGATGCGCGCCGTCGGCCTCGGCTTCCACGAGACGCACCCGAAGCCGGAGCACGCCGCCACGGCGGTCGCCGAGTACGCCGCAGACGACCAGACCTGGCTCGGTGCGTACGTGCGCCGTCCGCTGCCCGGCTCCGTCGACGAGACGTGGCCGGCCGGAACCTTCGCCTGGTTCCGCAAGGCCCTGAGCTGGGGTGACGGCTCCACCGTCGACACGCAGGCGATCTCCGCCGTGACCGTCCGGCCGACCGAGCGTCGACGCGGGATCCTCCGCGCGATGATGACGCACGCGCTCGAGCAGGGCGTCTCCGAGGGGTACCCGATGGCGTCCCTCACCGCTTCGGAGGGCACGATC
>NZ_BACW01000099.1:0-1343 GCF_000333315.1 Curtobacterium sp. B8 | reverse complement strand
GCTCGTGGCGACGATCAGCGGCAGCCGCCGGCCGACCTTGTCGCTCCACGGCCCGACGAGCAGCTGCCCGACCGCGAAGCCGAGCGTCGTGGCCGTCAGGGTGAGCTGGACCGCCCCGTCGGTGATGCCGAACTGGTCCTTGATCGACGGGAACGCCGGCAGGTACAGGTCGATCGTGAACGGGCCGAGCGCGGTCAGGGCGCCCAGGACGAAGACGTAGACGAGTCGTTGCCCGCGGGAGAGCGAGTCCCCGGGGTGCAGGACGACACGGAGCGAACCGGTGGTGGCGGGCGCGGTCACGGAGGGGGTCCTTCGACGGTGAGGGGGTGGGAGGGAGCCGGCTGGACGGCTGGCGCGGCGGCGATCGAATCGATTCGTCCGTGGAACCATCCTAACCGCACCTGAGCGTCCCCTGACATGCGGTACGTTCTGATTGCCCGGTGGACCGGGCGATCCGGACAAGAAGGGGGTGGGTGTCATGGTCGACGCCCGGATCCTGCACACGACGGCGGCCCTGCGCGAAGCGATCCTGCACCTCGCGGCCGACCGTCCCGTCTCCCGCATCACCGTCGCCGACGTCACGCGCGCGGCCGGGATCAACCGCGCGACGTTCTACTCGCACGCGGTCTCCCCCGGCTCCCTGCTCGCCGACGTGCTCACGCCGGAGCTCGACCGCATCCGCGACGACGACGCCGCGGCCCGACGAGCGGCCTTCGAGCGCGGCGCCGACGCCGACGAACTCGCGGCGATCACCCGCCGGGGCATCGACGCGGTCGTCGAGCACGTGGTCGCGCACAAGGACATCTACGGCAAGGCCCTCCCGGATCCGGAGGACGGCTCGCTGCACCGCCTGCTGGTCGACCACTTCACGGTGTCGAGCGCCCGGCACATCGCGGAGCTCCCGAAGGACCGCCCGGCGCTGCTCGACGACGTCGCCGCCGGGTTCGTCGCCCAGGGCTTCGTCGGCGCGATCGAGGCGTGGCTCGCGGGCCCGCGCCGCTCGCGGCGGGCCCTCGTCGAGACGATCACGCTGTCGTTCCCGGCCTGGTGGCGCTGACGGGTCGCGCCCCGCGCGCACCGCGCGCAGCAGACCGACGGGAGGCCCGGTGCCNGCTGGCACCGGGCCTCCCGTCCGTCTCGGCGTCCGTCGCGGACGCGACAGGCGCTACCGGCGCGCCACCTGCGCCAGACCGGTGAACGACACCGACCCGAGGCCCGTCACGTCGTCGTAGCCCTTCGCGGTGGTGAGCGACGTGTCGTGGTCGAGCGTCACGAGGTAGTCCTTGCCGGACGTGGCGCTCGTGTAGGCGAGCGCGATCGGCGAGGCGGGCGACGTCACGTCG
>NZ_BACW01000100.1:0-964 GCF_000333315.1 Curtobacterium sp. B8 | reverse complement strand
TCATCCCCGCGATCATCCACCTGGTCGCCGCGTACCTGATCGTCGGGGACGTCCCGATCACCGCGGGCACGATCGTCGCGTTCACGACCGTGCAGTCGCGGTTGCTCTTCCCGACGGTGGGTCTGCTCCGGGTGGTGCTCGACCTCCAGACGTCCGGCGCGCTCTTCGCCCGCATCTTCGAGTACCTCGACCTGCGACCGGCGATCATCGACTCCCCGACGGCGCGACCAGTGGACGACTCCCGCCTCGGGCACGTTGCGTTCGACCACGTGACCTTCGCCTACCCGGACGGCGAGCCGGACCACCCGACCCTCCGTGACGTGTCCTTCGAGCTGCAGCCGGGGCAGTTCGCGGCCTTCGTCGGGCCGTCGGGCGCCGGCAAGACGACCGTCTCGTACCTCGTGCCGCGGCTGTACGAGGCGACGAGCGGCTCCGTCCGGTTCGCGGGTGCGGACGTCCGCGACGTCGTGCACGAGGACCTCATGCGGCACGTCGGCATCGTCAGCCAGGAGACCTACCTCTTCCACGCCTCCATCGGGGACAACCTGCGCTACGCCAAGCCCGACGCCACCGACGACGAGCTCGAGCGGGCCGCCCGGGCCGCGAACATCCACGAGACGATCGCGTCCTTCCCCGACGGCTACGACACGATCGTCGGGGAGCGCGGCTACCGGCTGTCCGGCGGCGAGAAGCAGCGGATCGCGATCGCCCGTGTCCTCCTCAAGGACCCGCCGGTGCTCGTCCTCGACGAGGCCACGAGCGCACTCGACTCCATTTCGGAGCGGGTGGTGCAGACCGCGCTCGACACGGCGGCCGCCGGCAGGACCACGATCTCGATCGCGCACCGCCTGTCGACGATCCGCGACGCGGACGTGATCTTCGTGCTCGACCACGGGGAGATCGTCGAGCAGGGCACCCACGACGAGTTGCTCGAGGTCGGGGGCACGTACGCCAACCTGCACCG
>NZ_BACW01000101.1:0-8360 GCF_000333315.1 Curtobacterium sp. B8 | reverse complement strand
CCCAGAGTCAACGCCGTCCGGCGGCCGTTGTCAAGCCCGGTGTGGAGGGATGCCGCTGCCCGGCGGCTACAGTGGCCGCATGTCCGACGTCCGTACCGCCCGCTCCCGCGCCACGATCCAGGACGTCGCGGACGAGGCGGGGCTCTCCCGCGGCACGGTCTCCCGGGTGCTCAACGACGAACCGTACGTCTCCCCGAAGGCCCGCGAAGCCGTGCAGGAAGCCGTGCGCCGCGTCGGCTACGTCCGGAGCGCCGCGGCCCGCAGCCTCGTCACGCGACGCTCCGGTGCGGTCGCGCTCATCGTGCACGAACCGTCCGTCCAGGTGCTCGACGACCCCAACATCGGGAACATCCTCATCGGCACGAACGCCGTGCTGTCCGAGGCCGACCAGCAGCTCGTGACGATCATGGTCGACTCGGCGCGCGACGACGAGCGCGTCGTCGAGTACCTCCGGGGCGGGTTCGTGGACGGCGCCATCGTGCTGTCCGCCCGGGACGGCGACGCGGTGACCCGGGCGATCGAGGAGATGGGGCTCCCGGCGTGCTTCGTCGGCCACCCGACGGACGCCGCGAACACGTCGTGGATCGGCATCGACAACCGCGCAGCGGCCTTCGCCATCACGAGTCGTCTCGTCGAGACCGGTCGGCAGCGGATCGGGATGCTCGCCTCCGGGCTCGACCGTGACTCCGGCCAGGACCGCCTCGCCGGCTTCACCGAGGCGCTCGGTGACCGCTTCGACCCCGCGCTCGTCGCGGGGAACCCCCTGTTCAGCTACACCGCCGGGGTCGAGGGGATGCGCGAGCTGCTCGACCGGGCACCCGACGTCGACGGGGTGTTCGCCGCCTCCGACGCCGTCGCCGCCGGAGCGATGGACGTGCTCCACCGGGCCGGCCGCTCGGTGCCGCGGGACATCGGGGTCGTCGGGTTCGACGACAGCGCTTGGGCGCTCCGGTGCGACCCGCCGCTGTCGACCGTCCGGCAGCCGGCGAAGACCCTCGGGGAACAGGCGGCCCGGCAGGTCCTCGCCCAGATCGCCGGCACCGACGACGAGGGTCCGCACGGGCTCGTCCTGCCGACCGAGGTGGTGTGGCGGGCGAGCGCCTGACGCGCGGCCCGGTCGGGCCGACGGTGCGCCGCGGCAGACGCGACCGACGCCGCGGGGCCGAGCCGTGCCTCCAGGCCGGGTGAGGGGCCGAGCCGTGCCTCCAGGCCGGGTGAGGGGCTGCGCCGCGGCCGACGTGTCGAAGGCGCGGGCGGAACGCGAGAGGCCCCCGGATCACTCCGGGGGCCTCTCGTTCGCCTGGTGCGCGAGGGGGGACTTGAACCCCCACGCCGTTTCCAGCACACGGACCTGAACCGTGCGCGTCTACCAATTCCGCCACTCGCGCCAGCCCCAGAACACTACCATGCACAGACGGTGCCAGGCGCCAACCACTACCATGCAGAGGTCCGTGACCGAGAACACTGGAGACCGATGGGCCTGTTGGACAGCTTCGAGCGAGGGTTGGAGCGTGCCGTGAACGGCGCGTTCGCCAAGACCTTCCGCTCCGGCGTGCAGCCCGTCGAGATCTCGAGCGCCCTCCGGCGCGAACTCGACACGAAGGCCGCCGTGGTCTCCCGCGAGCGGATCCTCGTGCCCAACGAGTTCAGCGTGCGCCTCTCGCCGCCGGACTGCACGCGCATGACGGACATCGGCCAGCCGCTCATCGACGAGCTCCGCCAGATGGTGCAGCAGCACGCGGTCGCGCAGAACTACTCGTTCTCCGGACCGGTGTCGATCACCCTCAAGCAGGACGGCACGCTCTCCACCGGCATCCTGCAGATCGACTCCTCGACCGTGCAGCGCGACCTCGCCTGGGTGGCCGTGCTCGACATCGGTTCGCAGCGCCACAAGCTCCACCGGGGCCGCACCGTCATCGGACGCGGGTCGGACGCCGACATCACGGTCGCCGACACCGGGACGAGCCGGAAGCACGTCGAGGTGATCTGGGACGGCAAGCACGCCCAGGCGAACGACCTCGGGTCCACGAACGGCTCGAAGCTGAACGGCGAGCGCTTCCAGCAGGCGATCGTGGAGCCGGACTCCACCATCGAGATCGGTCGTACCCGTATGGTGTTCCGGGTGATCCCGGACAACGACGGAGGTGCTCGATGACCACGGGGCTGACCCTGCTCGTCCTGCGCTTCGCGTTCCTCGCGGTGCTGTGGCTGTTCGTGTTCGTGATCGTGTTCGCCCTGCGGAGCGACCTCTTCGGCCAGCGCGTGCGCACCATCCCGACCGACCCGAAGGCGGGTCCGTCCGGTCCGACCACCCCGTCGATCCCGACCGCGGCCACCGCGTCGGCGTCCGGGAGCGCCTTCACCGAACTCCTGAACCAGGGCGGCAGCACGGCGCCGAACACGCCCGTCGCCACCCGTCTCGTCATCACCGAGGGGTCGCGCGAGGGCATGGAGATGCCGCTCGGCGGCGGTCCGATCACGATCGGCCGGTCCAGCGAGTCCAACGTCGTGATCCGCGACGACTACACGTCCACCAACCACGCCCGACTCGATCTGCGTGCCGAGGGCTGGGTCGTGACCGACCTCGAGTCCACCAACGGCACGTTCGTCAACGGTCAGAAGGTCTCCGCCCCGGTGCTCGTCGCCGAGGGGACGCCCATCACGATCGGGACGACGACGTTCGAGCTGCGGCGGTAGGCGCGGATGACGGCACGGACGCTGAGCGCCGCTGTGTCCCACGTGGGGCGCATCCGCGCGAACAACCAGGACTCCGGCTACGCCGGGGCGCACCTGTTCGCGGTGGCGGACGGCATGGGGGGCCATGCCGGCGGTGACGTCGCGTCGGCGATCGCGATCCGCCGCATCCGTGAGGTCGACCGCGAGTTCCCCTCCGCGCACGACGCCGAGTTCGCCCTGCAGTCCGCGCTCATCGCCGCGAACCAGCTCATCACCGAGACGGTCTTCGAGCACCAGGAGCTCACCGGCATGGGCACCACGGTGTCCGCGCTCATCCGGGTCGGCGACCAGATCGCGATCGCACACATCGGCGATTCCCGCATCTACCGCTACCGCGACGGCGAGCTCCAGCAGATCACGTCCGACCACACGTTCGTGCAGCGCCTCGTCGACAGCGGCCGCATCACCCCCGAGGAAGCCGCGGTCCACCCCCGGCGGTCGGTGCTCATGCGCGTGCTCGGCGACGTCGACGCCGCCCCCGAGGTCGACACGGCCGTCATGGACATCCAGCCCGGCGACCGGTGGCTGCTCTGCTCCGACGGCCTCTCGTCGTACCTCGCCGAGGAGCGCATCCGGCACGCGCTCGCGTCGAACATGGACGCGAACCAGGCGACGCAGCGGCTCGTGAAGGAGACCCTCGACCACGGGGCCCCGGACAACGTCACGGTCGTCGTCATGGACGTCACCGACGGCGACGTCGTCGACGAGGACGACGCGGCCACGACCGTCGGCTCCGCGGCCGCGCCGCTGACGTTCGAGGCGTCGACCGGCCGGAAGCCGATCCGGCTCCCCACGATCCTCCTGCACCCGCTCAAGGTCACGACGGCTCCCGAGGACTCCCACTTCGAGCCCGAGTCCGACCAGTACTTCGCCGAGCTCATCGCCGAGGACCGCCGACGCCGTGTCCGTCGTCGGGTGGCCTGGAGCATCGCGCTCGTCGTCGCGATCGCCGCCCTGGTCGGCGCGGTCTTCCTCGGCTGGCGCATCACGCAGGACCACTACTACGTCGGGTCCGACCGTGGCACCGTCGCGATCTACAAGGGCGTCCAGCAGTCGATCGGGCCGATCGCGCTCTCCGACGTCTACGAGGACACCGACATCCGCGTCAGCGGCCTGCCCGACTACACCCGCGAGAACGTCCGCTCGACGATCAACGCACAGTCCCTCTCCGACGCACGCGACATCGTCGACCGGCTGCGGAAGGCCGCCGAGACCGGGCAGGACCAGGCAGGCACCGGCGGGTCGTCGCCGTCGGCCACGCCCTCGGCCACGAGCTCGCCGACCCCGACGCCCACCCGCGGGACGAAGCGATGAGCAACGCGACCGCCCAGTCCTTCACGCAGGCGATCACGATCAAGCTGCGCGAACCCGCGCGGGCCCGGAACCTCGAGCTCGTGCTCCTCGTCATCGCCTGCGGCATCTGCGCCGGCGCGATGGTGCTCGTGCAGCTCGGCACCAAGGGCCGGCTGTTCGACACGTCGGTGCTCTGGACCGGCGCGACGATCCTCGGCCTCGCGCTCATCATGCACGTCGTGCTGCGCGTCGTCGCGAAGAACGCCGACCCGTTCGTGCTGCCGGTGGCCCTGGTCCTCAACGGCATCGGCATCGCCGAGATCTACCGCATCGACGTCCACAACGGGCTGACGGGGTGGGCCGCGGTCGGCGTCAAGCAGATCGTCTGGACCATCTTGGCGATGGCGGCGGCGATCGTCGTCCTGCTCGTCGTGCGGAACCACCGGTTCCTGCAGCGCTACCGCTACATCTTCATGCTGCTGACCATCGTGCTGCTCCTGCTGCCGATGCTGCCGATCATCGGCCTCAACGTGAACGGTGCGCGCGTCTGGATCAAGCTCGGGTCCTTCACCTTCCAGCCGGGCGAGCTCGCGAAGATCACGATGGCGCTGTTCTTCGCCGGGTACCTCGTCACCGCCCGGGACTCGCTGTCGATCGTCGGCCGCAAGGTCCTCGGCATGACGCTCCCGCGCGCCCGTGACCTCGGCCCGATCCTCATCATCTGGGCGGCGGCGATGGGCGTCCTGGTGTTCCAGCGCGACCTCGGCACCGCACTGCTGTACTTCGGCCTGTTCCTCGTGATGATCTACGTCGCGACCGCCCGGCTCAGCTGGGTGCTCATCGGCCTCGTCCTCTTCGTCGGCGGTGCCCTGGTCGCCCAGTCCGTCCTCGTGTACGTGCACGGCCGGTTCGAACAGTGGCTCAACCCGTTCGACAACACGATCTACAACGCCGACACGCAGGCCAGCTACCAGCTCGTGCAGGGGTTGTTCGGCTTCGCGAACGGTGGGATCACCGGCACCGGCCTCGGCCAGGGGCGCCCGTACATCACCCCCGTGGCGAACGCGGACTACATCATCGCGTCCCTCGGCGAGGAGCTCGGACTCATCGGGGTCTTCGCGATCCTCGCCCTGTTCATCGTCCTGGCCTCGCGCGGCATCCGCGTCGGGTTCATGGCGCAGGACGACTTCGGCAAGCTGCTCGGCGTCGGCTTCGGCTTCATCATCGCGCTCCAGGTCTTCGTCGTCGTCGGCGGCATCACCCGGGTGATCCCGGTGACCGGTCTGACGACGCCGTTCATGGCCGCGGGCGGGTCCTCGCTGATCGCGAACTGGATCATCGCGGCGATGCTGCTGCGACTGACCGACTCGATCCCGGCGGAACAGCGCGTGCAGCAGGGAGCGATCCCGGCCGCACGCGGACGAGGGGCGACCAGGAAGGAGCGCGCGCGGTGAACCGACAACTCCGCGGTGTGTCCACCGTCATCGTGCTCATGTTCGTCGCCCTCTTCGTGTCGACGACCTCGATCCAGTTCTTCTCGGCCGAGCAACTCCGCGCCGACCCGCGGAACTCCCGGACGATCCTCGCGAGCTACTCCACGAAGCGCGGCGCGATCCTCGTCGACGGCAGCCCGATCGCCGAGTCCACCCCGTCGGACGACCAGTACCAGTACCAGCGCAAGTACACGAACGGCGACCTGTACTCGGCCGTCACCGGCTACTTCACGATCGGCCAGGGCAACGCGGGCATCGAGAGTGCGGAGAACGGCGTGCTGTCCGGCAACTCGGACGCCTCGTTCTTCCAGAACCTCAACGCGATCCTGACCGGCCAGGACGTCCAGGGCGACAACGTCAACCTGACGATCGACCCCGACGTGCAGAAAGCCGCGTACGACGCCCTCGGGAACAACACCGGCGCCGTCGTGGCCATCCAGCCGAAGACCGGCAAGATCCTCGCAATGGTCTCGAAGCAGTCGTACGACCCGAACGTCCTGACCTCGCACGACACGTCGCAGGTGGTCGAGAAGTACAAGGCGCTCGAGGCGGACGCCGGACAGCCGCTCAAGAACCGCGCGATCGCCGGCGACCTCTACACGCCCGGGTCGGTGTTCAAGCTCATCGTCGCGTCGGCGGCGCTCGAGGGCGGCAAGTACACGCTCGACTCGACGTTCCCGAACCCGTCGCGGCTGCAGCTGCCGGGCACGAGCACCTACATCAACAACGCCGAGGGCGGCAGCTGCGGTGGCGGGGACAAGGTCAAGCTCCGCACAGCGATCCAGAACTCGTGCAACATCCCCTTCGCCGAGCTCGGGCAGAAGCTCGGGTACGACGCGATCAAGAGCATGGCCGACAAGTACGGCTTCGGCGACCAGATCGAGGTCCCGATGCAGGCCACGGCCAGCCAGTACCCCGACGTCAGCGACGACACCGCCCAGCTCATGCTGAGCGCGTTCGGGCAGGCGAGCGTCCGCGTCACTCCGCTGCAGATCGCCATGGTGTCCGCGGGCATCGCGAACGGCGGTACGGTGATGCAGCCCACCCTGGTCGACTCGATCACGACGAGCGACCTCAAGACGGTCCAGTCGTTCTCGCCGAAGGAGTTCAGCAGCCCGCTGTCCTCGTCCGAGGCGGGGGACCTGACCGAGGCGATGCAGAGCGTCGTCGACTCCGGGACCGGCACCAATGCCAAGATCGACGGGGTCGACGTCGCCGGGAAGACCGGCACCGCCGAGGGCGGGACGGGCGATCCCTACACGCTCTGGTTCACGGGCTTCGCTCCGGCGAAGGACCCGGAGGTCGCCGTCGCCGTCGTGGTCGGCAACGGCGGCGGTCTCGGGCAGTCCGGGGTCGGCAACACGGTCGCGGCCCCGGTCGCGAAGAAGGTCATGGAGGCGGTGCTGAACAAATGAGACCCACCAGCGGGCTCACCTTCGGTGGGCGGTACCAGCTCTCGTCCCGCGTCGCGATCGGCGGCATGGGTGAGGTGTGGCAGGCGACCGACCTGGTCATCGGCCGCACCGTCGCGCTCAAGATCCTCAAGGACGAGTACCTCGGGGACCCCGGGTTCCTCGAGCGGTTCCGCGCCGAGGCCCGGCACGCGGCACTCGTGAACCACGAGGGCATCGCCAACGTCTTCGACTACGGCGAGGAGGACGGCAGCGCCTACCTCGTCATGGAGCTCGTCCCCGGCGAGGCCCTGTCCACGATGATCGAGCGCGAGCACACGCTCCCGGTCGACAAGGTGCTCGACATCGTGGCGCAGACCGCGAACGCCCTCCAGGCCGCACACGCGGTCGGTCTGGTGCACCGCGACATCAAGCCGGGCAACCTCCTCATCACGCCCGACGGTCGGGTGAAGATCACCGACTTCGGCATCGCCCGGATCGCCGACCAGGTTCCGCTGACGGCCACCGGCCAGGTGATGGGCACGGTCCAGTACCTCTCGCCCGAGCAGGCGAGCGGCCACCCGGCGTCGCCGTCGACCGACATCTACTCGCTCGGCATCGTCGCGTACGAGTGCCTGGCGGGCCGACGTCCCTTCACCGGCGAGTCGCAGGTCGCGATCGCGATGGCGCACATCAACGAGCAGCCGCCGGCGCTCCCGGCCGACGTTCCGGAGCCGGTGGCAGCGCTCGTCATGTCGTGCATCGCCAAGAAGCCGGCGGACCGTCCCGCCACGGCCGCCAACCTCGCGCGGGCGGCACAGGCACTCCGCCGCGGTGACGTCGCCGCCGCCACCGTCGCGGTCCCGATGCTCGCCGAGGCCGGGACGGTCGCCTTCAACCCGCCGCAGCAGCGGGGCGACGACGCCGCGACGGCCCTCATCGGCACGCAGGCCGGTGCCGCGGTCGGTGGTCCCCGGACCCCGCCGTCGCCCGTCGAGGACGAGGAGCCGAAGAAGCGGCGCGCCTGGATCTGGTGGGTGGTCGGCGTCGTCGTCCTGCTGGCCATCGCGGCCGTGGTCGGTGCGCTCGCGCTGAACGGGTCCTCCGACCCGAAGCCGTCCGCGTCGACCAGCTCCGAACCCCGCCCCTCACAGACCCGGAGCACGCCCAGTGCGACCCCGACGGTGAGCCGGATCGACATCGACTCGTCCGACTACGTCGGCCGTCCGACCAGCGAGGTCCAGGCCGAACTGAGCCAGCTCGGGCTCGCGACGAACGTCGTGGACGGCGACGCGGCGACCGGCACGGACCAGCCGAACACGGTGCAGTCCGGTGTCGCCACCCTTGTCAAGGCCGGAGAGCTGCACGACGTTGATGGTGTCGGCCTTCGTGTTCGAGGCGTCCGCGAGGGTCGTCATGAAGTCGTCGTAGCCGCCGCCGTTCTCGA
>NZ_BACW01000102.1:0-4596 GCF_000333315.1 Curtobacterium sp. B8 | reverse complement strand
GGTACCAGCCGGAGAACAACGAGTTCCACGGCGCACTCGTCGACGACATGCGGACCGGCATCGCGATCCTCCGCGAGGTCATCGTGAACGGCTTCCACCCGTCGGTCGTCCGCCTCTACTCGCCGGAGGACGCGAACCAGCACTTCTCGCACTTCTCGAACGGCAAGTGCGTGGTCGTGTTCGTCGCCGAGGGCCCGGCCGGGATCGTCCGTGCGACCTCCGCGGAGATCCAGCGCGTCCTCGGCCAGCACCCGCACGAGCCGGTCGACCCGGCACTCATCGAGGCGTGGTTCGACCAGCTCAACTGGGGGCAGGACAAGATCGACGCCGAGAAGCGCACGATGCTCCAGGACCGCCACCTCGGCTACACCACCGAGATCTCGGCGGACTGGTCGGCCGTGTGCGACGTGTACGACGCCGTGATGCACCGCATCCGCACCGAGTACCCGCACGCCGACGACCTCACGATGCTCGGCGGCCACTCCTCGCACAGCTACCAGACCGGCACGAACATGTACTTCGTGTACGACTACCGGATCGACTGCTCCCCGGAGGAGGAGATCGAGAAGTACCACATCCCGCTCAACGCGATCATCGTGGAGGAAGCCCTGCGCCACGGCGGATCGATGGTCCACCACCACGGCGTCGGCAAGTACCGCACGCCGCGGGTCGAGGAGGAGCACGGTTCGGCCTTCGCGATCATGCGGGGGCTCAAGGAGCAGTTCGACCCGAAGGTCATCATGAACAAGGGCACGATCTTCCCGGCCCCCGGTGCGATCCAGCCGGCCGCGGCAGACCCGGACACGCGGTTCGGGAACGTCCGCGCATGACCCGGTACCTCGTCGGCATCGACAACGGCTCGCAGTCGTCGAAGGTCACGGTCTTCGACGAACGGGGCGGGGTCGTAGCCGAGGGACCGGTCCCGCTCCGGCCAAACCACACACCGGAGCCGGGTGTGGTCGAGCACCCTGAAGACGACCTTTAGGACTGGAAAGCGGCGGCGTGCCGACTCGCGATGGCGTCCTTGCCGGGCGACCCTTCGGACATCGTCGGATTCGGCCTCTGCACGATCCGGTTCTGCCGGGCCGTGCTGCGCGCCGACGGGTCCCTCGCGCAGCCCGTGATGAGCTGGATGGACGCCCGGGTCGGCGGCCCGTTCGTGGCGGAGCACGACGACGTGGCGTACGTCACGACGTCGTCCGGGTACGTCACCCACCGGCTGACCGGTGCGTTCCGGGACACCGCGGCGAACTACCAGGGCTCGTGGCCGATCGACACGCACACCTGGCGGTGGGCGGACGACCCGGCCCGGTACGCGGCGACGGGCCTGGACCGGTCGCAGCTCTTCGAGCTCGTCGACCCCGGCGCGGTCCTCGGCAGCGTGACGGCGGACGCCGCGGCGGCGACCGGGCTCCCGGAAGGGCTGCCCGTGGTCGCGACGGCGAACGACAAGGCGGTCGAGGCCCTCGGGTGCGGACTCCTCGACCCGTCGACGCTGCTCGTCTCGCTCGGCACGTACATCGCCGGTATGTCGGTGGGGGAGCGGAACATCACGTCGGCCACCGACTTCTGGACGAACTTCGGCTCCGAGCCCGGCCGCTGGCTCTACGAGTCCGGCGGGATCCGTCGGGGGATGTGGACGGTCAGCTGGTTCCGGGACCTGCTCGGGCCCGGTGCTGTCGCCGCGGCCGGAGACGAGCGCGTCGAGGACGTCCTGAACCGCGAGGCCGCGCAGGTGCCGCCCGGGTCGGACGGCCTGCTGACGGTGCTCGACTGGCTCGCGCCGACGGACGCCCCGTTCCGCAAGGGCTCGATGCTCGGGTTCGACGGTCGGCAGGGGCGCGCCCACGTGTACCGGTCGATCCTCGAGGGCATCGCCATGACGATGCGCAACCGGGCCGACGCGATGGGCGCCGAGCTCGGCACGTGCTACGAGCGCGTCGTGGTCTCGGGTGGCGGCTCGTCCTCGGACCTCATGATGCAGGTCATGGCCGACGTGTTCCAGCGGCCCACGATCCGGGTGGTCGGGGACAGTGCCGCGGGCCGTGGTGCAGCCATCTGCGCCGCCGTCGCGACCGGCGTGCACCCGTCGTTCGACGCGGCGGCGGCCGCGATGGTCGTCGAGCGCGACCGGTTCGCGCCGCACCCGGAGCACGCCGCTGTGTACGACGCGCTGCGTGCGGTGCACGCGGACGTCACCGCGCACACCGACGCGGTCTACCGCCGGACGGCGGCCATCGTCGGCTGACGTGACGATTCACGGGCCNGGAGGCGCGGTGTCGGCCGGCANCGCGCCTCCAGGCCGTCAGCGGTCGCGCCCGCGACCCGCGGTCCTGGTCTTGGTCCGCGACGCACGTCCGTGACCCGCAGTCGCGGTCGCGGTCCTGGTCGCGGAACCGGTCGCCTCGCGCGCCCGATCTCGACCGTTCGTGCGACCACGACAGCACGCACGCGGCGCGTCCTGCGACCAGCACACGTGCGTCGTGGGCCAGCGAACAGGACACAGGCGCACCCGCGCCGGTTTCGCCTACAGCCAGTCGCGCTTGCGGAAGACCGCCCAGAGGAGTGCCATGAGGACGAGCATCGCGACGATCGCGATCGGGTAGCCGAACCGCCAGTGGAGCTCCGGCATGTCATCGAAGTTCATGCCGTAGATGCCGGCGATGAGTCCGGGAGCGAAGAGGATCGCCGCCCACGAGGAGATCTTCTTGACCTCCTCGCCCTGCCGGTGGGCCGCGCGGGCGAGCTGCCGGCTCTCCTCGCCCTGGGCCAGGCTCGCGCTCGTCATGCGGCGCATGGCCTCGTTCTGCTCCTGGGTGACGAGCGTCGAGTGGAGCGTCAGGGCGTTCTCGAGCAGCGCGCGGAAGGAGTCCACGCGCTCGGTGATCCGGAGCGCGTGGTCGAGCACGTTCCGCAGGCGGTGCTGGACCTCTTCGTCGACGCCGTACTTGTCCGCACCGCGGAGGAGACCCTTGACCATCGACGGCACCGGGCTCGTCGCCCGCTGGAAGCCGAGCACCTCGCTGAGCAGCTGGTAGATGCGCTTCGACACGCCCGGGTCGACCTGTCCGGCGAAGAGCTGGTCCTCGATGGCGTCGATCTCCTCCTGCAGGATCTCGACGATCGGGGCGTAGCCGTCCACGACCTCGTCGAGCACCGCGGCGGTGACGGCCTCCGAGCCGCGCGCGAGGAAGTCCGGGTCGGCCTCGCACCGTGCCCGGAGCGCGGCGAGGTCGGGGCGCTCGGCGTGCCGGACGCTGACCACGAACCGGGCGCCGACGAAGAGGTGGACCTCGCCGAAGCGGACCTCCGCGGCCGAGCGGTCGTACCACGCGGGCCGGAGGACGAGGAAGAGGGTGTCGCCGTACCGCTCGAGCTTCGCGCGCTGGTGACCCTTGCGGGCGTCCTCCACCGCGTTCTCGTGCAGGCCGAACTCGGTCGCGACCGCGGCGAGCTCGGACGGGTCGGGACGGAGCAGGCCGATCCACGCGAGGTCGCCCCGGGTCGGGCGTGACGGGGTCGACGGTGAGTCGACGCGGCGTCCTCCGACGTAGACGGCGTTGTCGATCAGTGCCATGGCACGCTCCTCGTGATCGGGAGCAGGCCGGCGCGAACCGCCCGTGGGCGGTCGGGGATCAGCGGACGGGCGTGCAGATCCGCCGGGGCAGGATCCGTCGGCCCGATCGAGGATGGTCACCCGACATCGCGCCTCACCTGCCCTTCTGGTGGTCCGTGGGCTGCCTCGTGCAGCCGACGTCCGAGCCTACGCCCGCCCTCGCCGCGCGTCGACCCGTGCGGCGACCGTGGAGCGGAGTGTGAGTGCCTTCACATGTCCCAGACGTCACGGTCCGACGAGGCGACGGCGACCGCTCCGGCGCCGAGCGCGGCCATGACGTCGGCCTTGTCGCACACGAGTCCGCCGGCGATGATCGGGACGTCGGTGTCGGCGCGGAGCCAGGTGATCACGCGGGGCATGCAGCCGGGGAGGATCTCGATCGCGTCCGGCCGGGCCTGTTCGACGACGCGCGGGAGCTGGTGGTACGAGAACGAGTCGACGAGGAAGAACCGCTGCACCGCGACCAGCCCGGCTCGCCCGGCGGCGCGGACGAGGTTCGACTTGGTCGACAGGACACCGTCGGCCCGGGTGTGCGTGGCGAGCCAGGTCACCACGACGTCGCGTGTGGAGAACCCGTCGAGCAGGTCCACGTCGACGAGGACGGTCTTCCCGGCGTCCTTCGCCCGTGCCACGACGTCGGCGATGTCGAGCACGCTGCCGAAGAGCACGAACACCACGGCCCGGTCCGACGCGAGGACGTCGTCGAGCGCAGCGGCGTCCTTCACGCTCGCGATGACGGGGTCGTCGTGCAGGGCGTCGAGCACGGCCTGGGCGGCGCGGGCGGTGTCGCGGTCCGTCGTGGTCACGGTCACCATCCTCCCGCTCCGGCGCTGGGCGGCGGCTGGTCGGCGGCCCGAGTCTCGCGGGCCCTTGCCCGGGTCTCGGCGTGAGCGACCGTTCTCGTGCGCCGACCCCGAACAGTGTCGCCGAGCGCGAGACTCGGCCTCGCGCCGGCGGCCCGGCCCGGGCGGCGGGGGCCC
>NZ_BACW01000103.1:0-1939 GCF_000333315.1 Curtobacterium sp. B8 | reverse complement strand
CGTACGGCACCCGCGGCCCGAGCTCCTGTTCGAGGAGCCGCTCGTGCACGTCCACCCGCCACGGGAGGCCGGCGTGCAGCATCTCCGCCGCGACGAGCGCGCCGGCCGACTCCGCGGTCAGGAGCAGCCGCAGGGCACCGGGCGCCGAGGATGCGGCGACCGCGGCGGTCTGCGCCCGGAACTCGGCGACCGGGTCCAGCGGGTCGTCCGGCACCGGCGCGGCGAACAGCGCGTCGTCGAAGAGCGGGGCGTGCGTCGGCTGGGCGGGGCGCGCCTCCAGGACGGGTGGCGCGTCGAGCGCGTCGAGGGGTGCCGCCTGCAGCGCGGTCCCGCGGGCCGCGAGCGCTCCCCGCAGGACGCGGCGCCCGAGCCGCAGGTCGACGCACCGTGCGATGCGGCCGCCGGCCGCCAGGACGGCCGGGTACCAGCGCGCCGTGTCGTCCCACACCCAGCGCACGCCCGGTCCGTCGTGTGCTGCGACGAAGGCCGGGAGGCTCGACTCGGCGAAGCGCTCCGGCGCGCCGTCGGCGGTTCCCGCGTCCGTCAGCGGCGTCGCGGAGACGCTGCCGTCGACGCGGCTGAGGACGTGGTGCACGGGACGATCATGCCGTGCACCGCCGTCCGTCGGTCGCGGTCACTCCCCCGGGCGGACCGCAGCGGTGTCCGCGACGTCGATGCGGACGTCACCGTCGGGTGCCTCGGAGACCTCGACGCGGGGGTCCGCGTCGTGTGCGTCGGACCCGGACATGCGGCGGAGGGTGTCCTGCCGGCGCTCCTCGAACGTCATGTCGACGCCGTCGTCGAGGTGGTCGCGGTCGGGGTGCCGGTGGTCGTCGTGCTCGGTCATGGACCCGACCGTACGCGCGGCCCATGAACCTGACGAAGCTTCGACGATTCTGCGCTATCCGGACAACCCGCGATGATGGAGCGGTGCACCAGACGATCGACGACCACGAGGCGTGGCTGGAGGTCCCCGCTGACGCGGTCCCCGTGAACGCCACCGTCCGCTACGAGGACCGCGGCGAGCGCCACGTCGGCACCGTGGTCGACGAGCTCACGACCCCGGGAGCGACCGCGCTCGTGGTGCTCGACGGGGACGGCGCGCCGCGGGTCGTCCCGACCGAGGCCCGACTCGAGGTCCGCGTCGACCAGGTCCGCGTCGACGAGGTCCGGGTCAACACAGGGGGACGTTGACCGCCAGGCCGCCCATCGCGGTCTCCTTGTACTTCGTCGACATGTCGGCGCCCGTCTGCCGCATGGTCTCGACGACCTGGTCGAGCGACACGTGGTGGACGCCGTCGCCACGGAGGGCCATCCGTGCCGCGTTGATCGCCTTGTTCGCCGCGATCGCGTTCCGCTCGATGCACGGGATCTGCACGAGGCCGCCGATCGGGTCGCAGGTGAGACCGAGGTTGTGCTCCATGGCGATCTCGGCCGCGTTCTCGACCTGCTCCGGGGTGCCGCCGAGGACCTCCGCGAGCCCGGCCGCGGCCATCGAGGCCGCCGACCCGACCTCGCCCTGGCAGCCGACCTCTGCCCCGGAGATCGACGCCCGCTCCTTGTAGATCGAGCCGACCGCGCCGGCGGTCAGCAGGAACCGCACCACGGCGTCGTCCCGACGGTCCGCCGTGACCTCGGGGACGTAGGTGAGCGCGTAGGACAGGACGGCGGGGATGATCCCCGCGGCGCCGTTCGTCGGGGCGGTGACGACCCGGCCCCCGGTCGCGTTCTCCTCGTTCACCGCCATCGCGACGAGGTTGACCCACTCCATCGCGAACAGCGGGTCGTGGTCGGGGTCGTCCCGGACGAGCTGCTCGTACCAGGTCGCCGCGCGGCGCCGGACGTCGAGACCACCGGGGAGCGTGCCGGTCCGCCGGACGGACCGCTCGACGCAGTGCTCCATCACGGCGGGATACCGAGGAGCCGCTCGCGACGGCGC
>NZ_BACW01000104.1:0-7790 GCF_000333315.1 Curtobacterium sp. B8 | reverse complement strand
ACATCACGCTGCAGGCATGGTCGCCGTTCCAGAAGGGGTTCTTCGACGGCGTGTTCCTCGGCGATCGCGAGCACTACGCCGAGCTGAACGACGTGCTCGACGAGGTCGCGGCGGCGCACGGCGTCACGCCGACCGGCATCGCGGTGGCGTGGATCACCCGGCACCCGGCGCACTTCCAGGTCGTCCTCGGCACGACGAACCCGCAGCGGGTGCGGGAATCGGCGGCGGGCTCGGACGTGGAGCTCTCGCGCGAGGAGTGGTACCGGATCTTCACGGCGGCGGGCCACACCGTCCCCTGAGCGCGTTCGCGCCGCGCAGCGCAGCGCCGCGCACAACCAAAGTCACCTCGAACCAGGGTTCCACGCGGTTCGAGGTGACTTTGGTTGTGCAGACATCGTGCGCCACGGACGGCAGGGTGGTCGCCACGTTCCAATTCACCCGGATCCCCGGGATGGCGCGTCGGGGATCCACGAGGCTCCTCGTCGAGGCCGTACGGGTCAGCAGCACGTAGCGCTCCGGCGGGGTCGGGACCGCACTGATGCGGTGGGTCACCGACGAAGCGGCGCCATCGCTCGGGGCGTCGCTCGTGCAGCTCACCTCCGACGCCGCCCGGACGGACGCACACCGCTTCTCCGAGCGGCTCGGCTTCGTCGGGTCACACGTCGGATTCAAGTTCACGCGCTGACGCGCGTCAGTCCTCGGACGGCGGTGACGGCACGGCGACGTCCACCGGCGACACCCGCGTCGGGTCCGCCGACGCACCCCCGACCACGTCGAACGAGATGCCGAGCTCCGCGGCGGTCTCCTCGTCGAGTTCGAGTCCGTCTTCCTTCACCTGGTCCTCGGGGATGGTCCGGCCACCGGAGGGGTCCCAGGAGTTCGCGATCGACATGCGGCCGAGCATGCCCGACCCGCATGGCAATCCGCCAAGAAGCGCGTCAGAGGTCGTCCGTGTGGAGCCGGTCGCCCGCCTGCGGACGTCGGAAGACGGGACCACCGCCGGCTTCGTCCTCGTCGTGGTGGTCGACCGGCGAGACGCTCGGGTCGGGCGAGTCCGGGCCCACGTCGGCGCCGCGGTCCTCCTCCACCTCGAGTTCGGTGGCGTCGGAGCCGTCCACGGGGACGGACGCGCCGGGCTGCTCCGGATCGAACGGTGTGCTCATCGACATGGGCCGAGCATGCTCCGGGCCGGTGAACGGCGGGTCAACGCTGTCCGTCCGCCGCGATCAGCTCGAGCTGCGTGACGGCGACGTCCGTGACGGCGGAGAACGTGAACGCCGACCCGGCGCCCTCCAGGCGGAAGACCCGGGTCTGGCCGGCCCGGTCGAACTCCGCCTCGCGGACCGCTGACGACCCTGACCCGAGCGCCACGTCCCACGAGTAGCTCCCGGGCGTCTCGACCGTGACCGTGTAGAGCGACACCGGCACCGACGGCACCGCGAACGTGACGGACGCCCCCGCGGCGAGCGCCGTCGCGGTCCGCCCGGTGTCGTCGCTCAGCGGTGAGGACCCGACGGGCAGCAGGTCGACCGGGACGTCCCGGTACCCGTGCACCTCGGACGCGGAGACCGGCCGCGTGGCCGACGCCCAGCCGGCGGGCTCCGCGGACAGCGTGAACTCGATGGTCGACGCTGCGGCCACGACCTCGTGCGGGATGCTGACGGACTCCCAGGGCGCCCCGTCCACGGTGACCGACGCGACGTACCCGCCCACCGGCCCGGACACGACCTCGATCACGGTCGGCGTCGCACTGCCGTCCGAGGAGCCCGGACGGAGGACGGTCCGACGCACCGACGGCGGCACGAGCACGTAGGTGCCCGTCGACGGCGCCAGGGGGTAGAGGCCGATCGTGGCGAAGACGTACCAGGCGCTCATCTCGCCGTTGTCCTCGTCGCCGGGGTACCCCTGCCCGAGGTCGGAGCCGACGAACAGCCGCTCGAGCGCCGTCCGCACGACCCGGTGTGCGTCGTCGTGCCGGCCCGTGAACATCGGGAAGTACGGGATGTGGTGCGCCGGCTGGTTCGACATCCCGAGCATGCCCATCCGCACGTCGCGGGCCTCGGTCATCTCGTGGATGGGGAAGCCGTAGGAGCCGGACCGCTCGGTGGCGCCGGTCTCCGCGGTGGCGAAGAACGTGTCGAGCGCGGCGTCGAACCGGTCCGGACCGCCGTGCAGGTCGACGACCCCGGCGCCGTCGTGCGGCGCGGTGAAGGCGGTCCCCCACGCGTTCGTCTCGGTGTAGTCGTCGCCCCAGTCGCGCGGGTCGAACTCGGAGCCGATCCGCCACGAACCGTCCGGGTCCCGTCCGATGAAGAAGCCGCGTTCGGCGTCGAAGACGTTCCGGTACTGCAGGGAGCGCCGGGCGAACCACTCGTGCTCGGCCCGGAGCCGGTCGCGGTCCGCGTCGGTGGTCGCGCGGTCGGCGAGCAGGTCCGCCATGACCGCGAGCCCCCAGTCGTTGATCGCGGCGTCGAGGGTCCAGCTCATCCCCTCGTGGGTCGCGGTGTCGACGTGGCCGCGGAAGGCGCCCGGGAGGCTCCCCTTGCGACCGACACGCTCGTCGCGCGGCGGGACGGTCGCGTTGCGCACCGCGCTCCGGTACGCCGCCGGCAGGTCGAACCCGTCGACGCCCTTCGCGGCGAGGTCCGCGAAGACCGTGTCGCTCGTGGTGCCGGTCATGCAGTCCTCGGCGCCGGGCGCGCTCCACCGGGGCGTCCAGCCGCCGTCGTGGTGGTGCTCGACGAAGCCCTGCGCGAGCTCGCCCGCCGTCTCCGGGGTGAGGAGCCCGAGCAGCGGCCACGCGGTGCGGTACGTGTCCCAGAACCCGTTCGTCGTGGTGAACGGCCCCTCGACGACCTCGGGTCCGGGCTCGTCGCGGATCGGGGACGCCTGCACCGAGCCGTACGGGGACCGGTGACGCGGGGTGCCGTCCAGCGCGGTCTCGCCGGCACGGTTCGGGTAGAGGAACAGCCGGTACAGGCCCGAGTACAGCGAGGTCAACTGGTCCGGCGTCGCCCCCTCCACGGCGAGCGTCGCGAGCTCGGCGGTCCATCGATCCTCGGCGTGGGTGCGCATCGCGTCGACGTCCCCGGCGGCGTCGAGGTTCGCGCGGGCGTCCTCCATCGACACCGTGGAGATGCCGAGGAGCACGTCGACGTCCCCGTCGACCGCGAGCCACCCGCGCAGTCCGTCCTGGGCGACGACGGTGTGGTCCGCCGTGACCCGGGGCACCCGGACGTGGACGTGGTGCGGTGGGGTGCCCGGGCGGTCGTCGAGGAGGCACTCGACGACGGCCGTCCCGTCGGCGATCGTCACCGAGACGTCGGACACGCGGCCGTGGTGGTCGAGCACGACGCTGCGCGTGCCCGAGAAGCGGAAGCCGAGGGCGAACTCCCCCGCCGTCACCTCGGCCGTGACACCGTGGTCGAGGGCGACCCGGTAGCGGTGCGGGCCGTCCTGCTCGTCGTCGTGGTCGAACCCGAGCGCGCGGGCGGTCCGGTCGGGGTCCGGGGTGTCGAGCGGCGAGGGCATGACCTGGAACACCCCGCGGTCGCCCATCCACGGCGACGGGATGTGACTCGTGGCGAAGGCCTGGATCGCCGGACGCACCCGGTCCCCCTCGACCCGGGAGTGCTCGTGGAACGCGTACGGCCACCGGTTGCTCGACGCGTCGGTCATCGGCAGGCCGAACACCCCACCGTGCGGCAGCCCGACGAGCGGTGCGGTGTTCCCGCGCGAGAACCGGGACGACGCCTGCGTGCCCCGGGTCGTGCGGACGTGGTCGAGCGGCGTCGTCGGGGCCGGCCGTCCCGGACCGAGCCGGACGTCGTCGAGCCAGCCGCGGAGCGCCGGGCGCTCCCCGTCGCCGGACGGGTGCTGCGCGTCGGAGCCGAGCCGGGCCTCCAGGCGGTCGACGACCCGACCCGCGAGCGGGGTGAGGTCGACCGCCCGACGGTTCCACTGGTCGACCCACTGCTTGCGGGCGGCGTCCTGCGCCTCGGGCGTCGGCGCGTCGCCGTACTGGTCGTGCGCGACGCTGCTCAGCCGCGTGCCGTCGGTGCAGACGAGGTCGAGCGCGAAGGCCGTGGCGTCCCAGAAGTGTGGGAGGTCGGCCTCGGTCGGCTCGGAGCGGCCGTCGGGCAGGGTCCGCTCCGGGAACCACACCCACGACAGTTCGTCGCCCGGCGCGATCGTGCGACCGGACCACCCGGGGACCACGCCCTCGGCGACACCGCCGCCGGACGGTCGTTCGACGGCCCAGGCCTCCGCCGACGAGTACCCGACACCGTTCCGCGCTGCGACGGCCGTCGTCGGCCCGCCGCTCCGTTGCAGCTCTTCCACTCGGCCAGCCTATTGGTCCACCGAGTGGACGAAACCTACTTGTCGTGCCCGGGGGCCTTGCCGGACTTGCCCGGGCCGCCGTCCGACGCCGGCCCCGCGTCGGACACGGGACCGCCGCCGGTCTGCGGGCTCTCGACCGGGTTCGAGGCCGGGGTCGACGGCTCCGGCAGCGTGGTCGGCACCGGGGCCTGCGAGGGCTGCTGCTCCTCGGTCGGTTGCTGCTCCGGTTCGCTGGGCTGCTGCGCGGGTTCGCTCGGCTGCTGCTCCGGTTCGCTGGGCTCCTGCGCGGGCTCGGTCGGCTGGTCGTCGCTCGGCGCACTCGTGCTGCTGTCGGTCGGCGCCGGCGTCGGGCTGCCGCCCCCGAGGGCGACCACAGCGGCGACGATGCCGGCGAGGACGAGCAGCGCGACGACGACCGCGAGGATGATCGGGCCGCGCCGGCGCCGCCGCGGCTCGTCGTCACCTGGTCGGGCTGCCGGCGGAACCGGGGCACGCGGCGGGGTCGCGGCGGACCCACCCCGGCCGGCGGCGGCCACCCCGGCTCCGGCACCGCCAGCAGCGCCGGCAGCGCCCGCGGCGCCGAGGACCGTCGTCGCGACGTCGTCCGCACTGGAGGCACGGCTCACCGGCATCACCCGGGTCGCGTCCTCGGGACGGTCCGCCGCGCCCATCGGCTCGGTCGCCCCCATCGCGGCGGTCGCGGCACCGGCGGAGTCGGGATCCGCGGCGTCCGCAGCGGCAGCGGCAGCGGCGCCCACCCCGGCCGCTCCGGCCGCTCCGGCTGCTCCCGCCGCTCCGGCTGCTCCGGCGCGGGTCATCGCGCCCGGGGCGCCGGGCAGGAGCTGCGTCGCCGGGGCGACGTCGTCGCGGCCGAGGGCACGGAGGCGGTCGGCGGCCTCGGCCGCGGTCGGTCGTTCGTCCGGGTCGGTCGCCGTGAGCACGTGCAGGAGTGTGCGCCACGCCGTCGGCAGGTGCGGGTCGATCTCCGGGCTGCGGGCCAGCCGCGCGGTCGCGGACTCGACGGCGCTCCCGGGGAAGGGCCGCTTCCCGCTCAGCGTCTCGAGGAGCACCAGGCCGAGGGCGTAGACGTCGGCCTTGCCCGTGATCGGCTGGCCCATCACCTGCTCCGGCGCGATGTACGCGGCGGTGCCCATCACCGTGCCCGTCCCGGTCACCCGGGCGGAGTCCCGCAGGAGCGCGATGCCGAAGTCGGCGAGCTTGACGTGCTGACCGTCGGACTCGAGCAGGACGTTCGCGGGCTTGACGTCGCGGTGCACGACCCCCTGCGCGTGCGCCGCCGCGAGCCCGTCGGCGATCTGCGCCCCCACGCGGGCGGCCGTCACCGTGTCGAGCGGCCCCTCGCGAAGTCTCGTCGCCAGGTCGCTGCCCGGCACGAGCTCCATGATCAGGTACGAGTCGCCGTCGGCATCGTCGAGCGCGGCGTCGTACAGGGTGACGAGCGCCGGGCTGCGGAGGGACGCCAGCACCTGGATCTCCGCCTCGGCCCGCGCGCGCTCACCGTGGTCGACGGGCCCGATGCGGAAGACCTTGACGGCCACCTCGCGCCCGAGCATCTCGTCGACCGCGCGGTACACGGACGCCATGCCACCGTGCCCGAGCGTGCCGGTGACGCGGTACCTGCCGCCGAAGACCCGTTCCTCCATGTCCGGCAACCTACCGGGGAGACCTGACGGGCCGCGCACCCCGGCGCAGCGCCGTCAGGTACAGCCGGTGCGCCGTGACGACGAGCGCGAGCCAGGCCAGCCCGAGCGCCCACGCCGCCAGGACGTCGGTGAGCCAGTGGTGCCCGAGGAACACCCGGGACGCCCCGATCGACACGACGAACGCCGTCCCGACGGCGATCGTCCACACCCGCACGACCAGCCGGGACTGCCGGAGGACGAGCAGGTAGACGATCGTCCCGACCACCACGGTCGCGTTGAGGGTGTGGCCGGACGGGAACGACGCCGAGTGCTCGTACGGGGGCACCGCGTCGGACAGCGGCGGTCGGGCCCGCCCGATCAGGTCCTTGCCCGCGATCGTCATGAGGAGCGAGCCACCGCTCGCCGCGACGAGCAGCACGAGCGGCGTCCAGGCCCGGCGCTGGACCGTGAACCCGACCAGGAAGCCCACGGCGACGATGGGCATGCCGATCGTGCCCGCGACGTCGGTCCACCACGTGACGAGGGTGTCCGCCGTCGGTGACCGGAGCGTGAGCACCCAGTCGAGCACCGGCCGGTCGAGCACGGCGACGTCGTCTCCGGCCCGGACGGCGTCGTAGACCTCGGACGCGCCCCAGGTCGCCGTGACGGCCACGCCGATCCCGATCGCCAGCGTGAGCACGAGCACGGGCAGTGCGCCGTAACGGTGCCCGAGCGATGCCCACGCGTCCGCGACGGTCGCACCGGCTCGAGTGCGCCACCGGGTCAGGTCGACGTCACCGACCCGCTGGTCGGGGGTCTCCGCGTGCGTCTGGTCCATCGACCCACCCTGCCCGAGGGTCGGTGTGAGCGGTCAGTCCTTCGCGTCGGCGTAGCTGTCGACGACCGCGACGCTGAGCGGGAACGTGACGGGGAAGTCGCGGAAGAGCAGCCGTCCGGCGTCGACCGCTGCCGACCGGACCTGCTCGGCGACCCACTCGGCGTGCTGCTCGGGCGCGTGCACCACGAGCTCGTCGTGCACGAAGAACACCAGGTGCGGCCCGGCGGTGACCGGCCCCGGGAACCGCGCGGCGATGCGGGTCCGCAGTGCCCCCATCCACGCGAGCGCCCACTCGGCGGCCGTGCCCTGCACCACGAAGTTCCGGGTGAAGCGCCCCCAGCTGCGGGCCCGCGACTCCACCGCCCGCTGCATCGCGGGGGTGCCCTCGACCGAGTACGCGTGGTTGCGCGCCTCGAACCAGGAAGCATCGGGGACGGGTGACGTCCGCCCGAGGAGCGTCGTCACGGGCTCGCCGCGCTCCCCCGCGCGGGCGGCACGCTCGACGAGGGCCAGCGCCTGCGGGAACGCCCGGGCGAGCCGGGGCACGAGCCGACCGCCCTCGCCCTGGGTCGCGCCGTACATCGCGCCGAGCATCGCCCCCTTCGCCTGCTGCCGGGTCTCGACCGCGCCCGAGGCCACCACCCCGTCGTAGAGGTCACGCCCGTCGCCCGCTGCGGCCATCGCGCGGTCCCCTGCCATCGCGGCGAGCACGCGCGGTTCGAGCTGCGCGGCGTCGGCGACCACGAGCTTCCAGCCCGGGTCGGCCACCACGGCGCTCCGGATGCCCTTCGGGAGCTGCATCGCTCCCCCGCCGTCCGCAGCCCAGCGACCGGTCACGACCCCGCCGACGACGTACTTCGGGTGGAACCGCCCGTCGCGCACCCAGTCGTCGAGCCAGGTCCACCCGTTCGCGGTGAGGAGGCGGGCGAGCCGCTTGACTCCAGGAGCGGCTCGATGACGGGGTGTCG
>NZ_BACW01000105.1:0-2763 GCF_000333315.1 Curtobacterium sp. B8 | reverse complement strand
TGACCTTCGCCTCGCCGACCGCGACGCCGACGGCGTGCGGAACGGCCGCCAGCACCTCGCGCGAGGTCCGGACCATGCGATCGCTGCCGGGGAACTCGATCGCGGACCCGTCCGCGGCGAAGAAGTTCAGGCACACGTCACCCGCGGCGAGGTCGAACGCCGCGTCCTCGACGGGGATGCCCCTGGCGATCGCGTCCCGGGTGGCCGTCGGAGCGCCGATCCCGAGCACAGCACCCTTCGCACTCCCCCAGAGACCGACGACGTGCTGGAACGCCGGGTCCTCGTCGAGGGTGGCGCGCATCGCGGGTGACGGGATCGCCTGGGCGAACAGGAACGCGGGGATCGCCCCGGAGTGCTCGGCCGCGGTCCGCGTGATCTCGTTCGTCTGGAACCACGGCATCGGGTCCGCCTGACCTCCGACCGTGGGGACGAGCTGGACGCCGGACAGCCGTGGCATCCCCGCCTGGGCGACGTCGTACACGGTCCGCCCGGACGACATGAGCACGGCGTCCCCGGGAGCGAGCCCCATACCCTCGAAGGCCGTGGCGATCGGTCCGGCGAGGTCGACGCCGAGCGTCGCGGGGTGCGTGACCGCGGCGAGGTGCACGGCCTGCAGCCCGAGCACGACCTGCAGGCGCTCCGCGAGGGCGACGGTCTCGTCCTGGAAGGGGTCGACGACCTCGATGCGGACGAGGCCCGCTCGGCGGGCCTCGGCGACGAGCCGACTGACGGTCGGGCGGGAGACCCCGAGCCGTGCCGCGATCTCGACCTGTGTGGCGTCCTCGAGGTAGTACATCCGCGCCGCCTGGTACACGGTGTCGAGTGGGAACCGCGAGCGCCCGGCCTCCGTCGGTGCGGCGGGGGTGTCGGAGGACATGTGGCATCGCCTTTCGGAGCGTCGCCGACACCGGTCGACGAGCGATCGGTTCGCGCGGACATCGCGATCGTATCCCCGCTCCGGTCGGTGACACCGGCGGAACGCGGCGCGCCGTGCGAATTGGGGAAATTCTGTTCTGAGCAAACGTTCTACGGGTGTAAGGTCGGATCCGATCGCAGACCACCAGGACACAGGAGTCGAGGATGTCGACGACGACACAGCGTGCGACGAGCGCGCGAGCAGCACGCCGGACCGAGGGGCGGTTGGACCGGATGGGGATCCCGAGGCCGCTCGCGCTCGGCTTCGTCGCGGTCCTCGTCTTCATGACGGGCAACGGCGTCGAGTCGAACTTCATCACGCCGCACATGGTGGCCGTGCTCGGCAGTCCCGAGACGACGGTCGCGACCATCGTGACGTTCTACAGCCTCGCGGCGCTCATCGGGTCCTACGTGTCCGGTGCCCTGTCCGACCTCGTCGGGCCGCGCCGCGTGATGGTGCTCGGGTTCGCCGTCTGGGTGGTCTTCGAGGTGCTGTTCCTCATCGCGCTCGCGATCGGGAGCGTCCCCTTCGCAGCGGTGGCGTACGCCCTCCGCGGGTTCGGCTACCCGCTGTTCGCGTTCGCGTTCCTCGTCTGGGTGAACATCACGACGCCCGTCGAGCGGAACGGCTCCGCGGTCGGCTGGTTCTACGTCGCGTTCACCGGCGGCCTCCCCACGCTCGGGTCGCTCTTCGCCATCGGCGCGATCCCGCTGTTCGGCGGTGGCACGGGCGGGGAGACCGGCGCGATGATCGCCTCCGTCGGGCTCGTCCTGATCGGCTTCCTCGTCATGCTGTTCGGCGTCCGGCTGCCGAACGGGTTCAGCCGGATCGCCCCGGAGGGCGAGAGCACCTGGCGTGTCCTGACGAGTGGCGTGCGCCTCACCGTCACCCGGCCGAAGGTCCTCATGGGCTTCCTCGTCCGTCTGATCAACACCGCCCCGGAGTTCGGGATGTTCGTCGTCCTGCCCACCGTGATCGCCCAGGACCGCGGCTGGGGCCAGGGTCGCTGGCTCCTCATGACCGTCTGCGTCTACGCCACCAACATCCTCGTGAACGCCCTGTTCGGGTGGGTCGGCGACCGCATCGGCTGGCAGCGCACCGTCAAGTGGTTCGGCATCGTCGGCTCCGCGACGGGCCTCGTCGCGTGGTGGTACGTACCGCAGCTCGTGCCCGCCGGGTCGGACTGGGGCTACGTGCTCTCCGTCGTCGCCGGCTGCGTGTTCGGCTGCCTCCTCGCCGGGTTCGTGCCGATGGGCGCGATCATGCCCGCCCTCGCGCCGGACCACAAGGGCGCCGCGATGGCGATGTACACGACGGCGGCCGGCGGCGCCGCGTTCCTCGGCACCGGCGTCGTCGCGGCGGTGTTCGCACTCGGCGGCGGCGGCCAGGCGGTCACCTGGACCTTCGTCGGCCTCTACGCCTGCGCGTTCGTGATGGTCCACTTCCTGCGCGTCCCGCAGGGCGACCGGACGCACTGACCCCGGGCGGTGGCGGCCGTCCCGCCGCCGTCCGGTCCCCCATCCACCACCACCGACAGGACCCCACCACGATGACGACCATCCACGACGACCCCGAGGACTTCGCCGAGGACCAGCTGGCAGGCTGGACCGCGCTCTACGCCGACCGCGTGCGCGCGGTCCACGGCGGGGTCGTGACGCTCCCCACCGCCGACGCCGACCCGCAGGTCGCGGTCGTCGTCGGCGGCGGGTCCGGCCACTACCCGGCGTTCTGCGGCGTCGTCGGCCCGGGCTTCGCCACCGGCGCGGTCGTCGGCAACGTCTTCACGTCGCCCTCGACCGCACAGGTGTACGCGGTCGCGAAGGCCGCCGACCAGGGCCGGGCGTCGG
>NZ_BACW01000106.1:0-4230 GCF_000333315.1 Curtobacterium sp. B8 | reverse complement strand
TGTACGTCTGCACCGAGACCTTGTCGCTCTTGCCCTGGGTGTCGCCGGCCTCGATCTCCCGGAGGCCGGGCAGCACGACGGGCTCGAGACCGAGCGCGGCCGCGAGTGGGGCCGCGGTCAGCTGCGTGCGGACCATCGAGGAGACGAAGAGCCGCTCGATGCCGCGCGCCGCGAGGGCGGTGGGGAGCGCCTCGGCCTGCTGCTGCCCGAGCTCGGTCAGGCCGGGTCCGGGCACCTCGGCGTCGAGGATGCCGTGCACGTTCGCGGGGGTCTGGCCGTGGCGGATGAGCAGCAGTCGCATGCTGCCACCCTACGGAAGGGCGTCGGTGTCAGCCCTGGCGGGTGTTCCACCGCGGGCTCTGCTTGTTGATGACGTAGACCCGGCCCCGACGGCGGACGACCTGCGACCCGGGGATCTTCTTCAGCGCCTTGAGCGAGTTGCGGACCTGCATGGTGGACCTCCTAGTTGATAACGGTTCTCATGTAGAGTACCGCACATGCGATCCGCCGCCATCACCCTCGTCTCCGCCCTGCACGACGCCGACGCCCACGGTCTCGCGGAACGGCTGCTCGGGAACGGCCCGTCACGCGACCACGCGATGCGGGTCCGCGGCAGTGCCGTCACCGTCGCCCGAGCCGTCGCCGAACGGGCGGACCGGATCGACCGCACGTGCGGTCCCGACGTCGACCACGGTCTGGTGGTCTCGCTCGCGGCCGGCACCGACGTCCGGGCGGTGGGCATGATGCTCGCGAACGCCGCCCGCTCCGAGACCGGTGACGACCGCGTCCTGCGTCACGTCGTGAGCGTCCTCCGCGCGGACGACGTGGCGCACCTGCTCTGGAGCGACGTGGACGACGCGTTCGTCGCCGCCGAACGGGTCAGCGCCCTCGTCGAGTACGCGACCGTCATCGTGCTGGACCGGATCGAGCCGCTGTCCGGTCGCCGCCGACGTGCGCTCGTGGCACTGCTGCACCGGATGGCGCCCCACGCGCTCGTGGTCAGCGGCCGATCGGTGCGCGGTCCCCTCGACCTCCCCGCGTCGAACGGCGGCGCGGCGCGGCTCCTGGCGGGCGGCGCCGGGTGGATGCGGGCGCTCTCGAGCGGTGCCGACCTCGACGTCCCACCGCGCAGCGACCGGGACGACCTCGTGACGCTGCGCTACCGCGAACCGCTGCCGTTCCACCCCGGACGGCTCGCGCGCGTCATCGAGCACGACCTCGCGGCGGGCGTGAACGGGCGGGTGCTGCGGTCGAAGGGGTTCTTCCGGCTGGCGTCGCGGCCGGACCACGTCGGCGCGTGGTCGAGCTTCGGGGCGATGCTCGCGCTCGACCCCACCGCGAACCGGTCGTGGGACGCGGACGCACCCGTGGGGCAGGCGCTGTGGTTCGTCGGCGAGCGGCTCGACGTGCACGGGATCGAACGGGCGCTCGACTCGGCGCTCCTCACGGCCGAGGAGCTGCTGGCCGGCCCGGACGCGTGGCGCACCTGGGCCGATGCGTTCCCGGTGTGGCCGGCGTTGGACCCGTCGCACGGGCGCCGGGGTGAGTGAGGCGGAGCGGGCGTGGGCGGAGCGGGTCCGCGGCGGGTGCGGGTGCGGGCGGCGCGGGCTCGCGGCGGGTGCGGCTCGTCTCTCGCTGTCGGACGACACGGCCGTCGTCGTCCGACAACGGCCTCGTCGCCGTGCCGCGTCCGCAACGGTCCGCGCGTGCAACGGACGACGGCGCTGTTGTCGTACGACGACGGCGCCGTCGTTCCGCAGCGGCAGCCGGCGGCCGACGCCGACCCGCGCGCCAGACGCCGGCACCGGAACGCGTCAGCGGGCGGCCGGCTCCGGCGTCCCTTGGGCCTCGCGGACGGCGTCGGCCGCGGCGAACGGCAGGTCCCCGAGGTCGAGGTTCGGGTTCGTGTCCTGCGTCAGCACGAGCTCGCGGGCCTCGGCCTCCGTCTCGACCGCGGGCATCGAGCCGGGCAACGGCCGCTGCGACGACTCCCGCATGCAGAACACCCCGACGGCCCCGAGCGCGCTCATGGCCATGAGGAAGTACGCCGGCGCGAGCTCGTCACCCGTCCACGTCAGCAGCGCCTGGACGATGAGCGGGGTCGTCCCACCGAACACGGCGATCGCGATGTTGTACGCGAACCCCATCGCCCCGTAGCGGGTCGAGGTCGGGAACAGCGCCGGGAGCGACGCGGCCTGGTTCGACACCCAGAGCGCCGTCATCAGGGCGAGCAGGCCGAGCCCGAGCAGCGTCGACCACTGCGCCCCGTGCGCGATGAGCAGGAACGCCGGCACGACGAGCACCACGGTCGTCGCGGCGCCGATCCACATCACGACCCGGCGACCGAGGCGGTCCGACAGCCGACCGGTGAGCGGCAGCACCACCGCGAGGAGCACCAGCACGGGGATGGTCAGCAGCGTGCCGTCGAGCGCGGAGTAGCCGAGCGAGTCGGTGAGGTAGGTCGGCATGTACGAGGTCAGGGCGTACCCGACGGTGTTCGACGCTGCGACGAGCATCACGGCGATGAGGATGGGCTGCCAGTGCTCGCGGACCATGGCGACGACGCTGGTCGGGCGCTGGCCGGTGGCCTCGGCGCGTGCTTCCGCGGAGGCCTCCTGCGCGGCCTGGGTCGCCTGGAAGACCGGCGACTCCTCGATCCGGAGTCGGAAGTAGATCGCGACCACGCCGATCAGGCCCGCGAGCAGGAACGGCACCCGCCAGCCCCACGCGGTCATGGTGGCATCGCCGAGCGTGAGCTGCAGCGCCGTGACCACCGCGGCGCCGAGCGCGAAGCCCATGTAGCTGCCGAAGTCGAGGATGCTCGCGAAGAACCCGCGACGGCGGTCGGGCGCGTACTCCGTCACGAACGTGGTCGCACCCGCGTACTCACCGCCCGTCGAGAAGCCCTGCAGGAGCTTGAGGACCACCAGCACCACCGGCGCGAGCGCACCGATCGTGGCGTAGGCGGGCAGCACGCCGATGAGGAAGGTCGACGACGCCATCAGCACCAGGGTCGTGGCGAGCACCCGCTGCCGTCCGAGCCGGTCCCCGAGCCGTCCGAACACGATGCCGCCGAGCGGACGCGCGATGTACGTCGCCGCGAACACGCCGAGGCTGAAGAGGACCTGCACCGCCGGCTCGGCCGTCGGCAGGAACACCTTCCCCATCGTGACGGCGAGGTACCCGTAGACCCCGACGTCGTACCACTCCATGGTGTTGCCGACGACCATGCCGCCGACCGCTCGGCGCATCATGCTCTTGTCGACGACGGTGACGTCGCTCACGCGGAGGCGACGCCGCTGCTGGGTACTGCTGGGGTCGGATCCCATCGGTTCCTCTCTGGGGGACGGATCGGCCGATGTGGTTCTGGTCGGACCGATCGGCCGGTCGGACAGCCGACGACGATACCGACCGACCGACATGTCACTGTGTGGGCATTCACAGGCAACGGCGTGTCCCCCGGACGGGGGTGGTGCCGCTTCCGCGCGGGCATGCGGGATCGCGGAACCTGAACGCCGACCGGTACCGTTCGGCCATGGCGATCGAACCCGAGACGAAGAACTGGACCTGGGTCATCGAGGCGACGTGCCCCGAGTGCGGCTTCGACGGACGGTCCGTGTCCGTGCGCGACATCCCCGCGGTCATCGAGGAGAACACCGCCGCGTGGCCGGCGGTCCTCGAGCGCGACGACGTCCGCGTGCGTCCCGACGACCACACGTGGTCCCCGCTCGAGTACGCCGCGC
This sequence comes from Curtobacterium sp. B8, assembly GCF_000333315.1. NCBI lineage: Bacteria > Bacillati > Actinomycetota > Actinomycetes > Micrococcales > Microbacteriaceae > Curtobacterium > Curtobacterium sp. B8. The sequence goes on along the minus strand of NZ_BACW01000106.1, from coordinate 487 downwards.
ACGTCCGCGACGTGCACCGGAAGATGACGGAGCGGCTCGCGCTGATGCTCGAGCACGACGAGCCGACCTTCGCGAACTGGGACCAGGACGCCACCGCGGTCGAGGACGACTACGCCGGGCAGGACCCGGCGGTGGTCGGGCGCGAGCTGGTCGACGCCGGGCAGCGCGCCGCTCGGGCGTTCGCGGCGGTCGCCGACGCGGACCTCGGCCGGACGGGCCTCCGGTCCGACGGCAGCGTGTTCACGGTCGCGACGCTCGCGACGTACTACGCGCACGACCCGGTGCACCACCTCTGGGACGTGCGGCGCGCGCGGTAGGCGGGTCGTGCCTCCCGGCCTGGAGGCACGAGTCGCGTCACCGGCGACGGCCGCGTCGACCGGCCGGTCAGCACCCGGCACCAGTCGCCGGACGAGCGCGCCGGTCACGCGAGCGCGCCGGTCAGGCGAGCGCGCCGGTCAGGCGAGCGCGCCGGTCAGGCGAGGGCGCC
>NZ_BACW01000107.1:0-597 GCF_000333315.1 Curtobacterium sp. B8 | reverse complement strand
CGAAGAACCCGCGCTCGGCGTTCTTCGCGAAGTGCTCGAACGACGAGAACGCGATCTGGCTCTCGGCACGGTCGTCGCTCCACACGGTGGTGTTGTTGACCCCCGGGAAGTGGGCGGCGAGGTGGACCTGACGCTTCGTGCTCACGCTGGGACCCCCTGGGCAGCGGTGGTGCGGACGTACCGGCTGACGGCCGGGGCGAGGCCGAGCCGCGTGCGCAGGTCGGCGGTGGGACGGGACGCGACGTCAGCGCGGAGTCCCGCGGTGACGAGCGCCGGCACGAGCTGCCGGGCGATCGCGGTGCTGTCGACCGGGATCCGCAGCGGCCGCAGCCGGACGCCGGCGTAGCCGAGCCCGCGCAGGTCGCCGATCAGCTCGACGAGGTCCGCGATGGTCGTCGCGAGGACCGAGGTGTCCGAACCGGTGCCGACGGCGTAGGGCGTACCGGCGGTGGCGTCGAGCGCGGCGAGGTCGTCCCTCGCCTCCGCCACCGAGGAGCCGATGAGCACCGCGAGGTCGGCGAGGACCGGACGGCGGACGTCCGACCCGGCCACCTGCTCGAGGTGACGGACCTCGTCGAGCAGGTCCTGCGCCTCCTG
>NZ_BACW01000108.1:0-185 GCF_000333315.1 Curtobacterium sp. B8 | reverse complement strand
AATCCGTTCTGCTGGGCGATAAAGAGTAATTGTGTTTCGCTGAAAGGCGAACGTCGTGTTAAGCCGGAGCAGGAGACTGCTCCGGCTTTTTAGTATCTATTCATCAATAGCAACTGATTTATAGATTTACTATTATTTTTCATATGGATAGAAAATAAAATCCATTCAAGTATCTATTCACGAAT
>NZ_BACW01000109.1:0-7524 GCF_000333315.1 Curtobacterium sp. B8 | reverse complement strand
CGGTCCCGACCCGGAGCCAGGCCGCCGCGATGCAGTTCTACGACCGGACCGCGCCGAAGGGTTCGATCATGTTGCTCACCGGGTCGGCGAACGCCGTCCCGAGCAACATCGGGTCCCGGTACTTCGACGTCGGCGCGCTCTCGCGCGAGGTGTTCGGTGCCTACCCGGCCAGCGAGGACTACGACGCCACGGCGGACGTCTCGAACGTCACGCGCAAGCTCGTCAGCACCTGGGCGGCGACGAAGTACTACGCGATCGTGGCCGCGCCGTTCGGCGCCTACGACGAGCGGTACGGGTACCAGAGCGAGTCCGACTACCGGGAGCTGTCGGCCGCCATGGCGGACTCGCCGTACTGGAAGCCCGTCTGGTCGTCCGGCACGACCGTCGTGTACGAACTCACCCCCGAGGGGCTCCGCCATGGCGCAGCCTGAGGAGCCGCAGCGCCGACGGTCAGGGTCGGTCCGGTTCGTCACCGCCGCGGTGACGGCCCTGACCGTCGTGCTGGCGATGACGACGGTGCTCGGCGCGCGTGACGCTGCGGACGCGGCGACGACCGACCCCGGGGCCGGCGCGGACTGCCGCGCCGGACGGGTCCTGGACGTCGTCGCGCACCCCGACGACGACCTGCTCTTCCAGGGCACAGACCTGCGGGCGAGCATCGAGGCGGGTGCCTGCGTCCGGACCGTCGTCGTGACCGCCGCCGACGCGGGCTACCCCGCGTGGTACTGGCGCGAACGGCAGACCGGGCTGGTGGCGGCGTACGCGTCGATCGCCGGGGTCGACCCCGCGACGACCACGAGCACCATCGCGGTGGCGGGCAAGTCACTCCGGCTCGAGACCCTGACCGCGGACCCCCGCCTCAGCCTCGTCTTCATGGACCTCCCCGACGGGAACCTCGGCGGGAACGGCTTCTGGGCGACCGGGTACACGAGCCTGCAGCAGCTCTACCAGGGGTGGGTGCAGACCCTCTCCACGATCGCGGACGCCCCGTCCCCGGCGACCTACACGCTCGCTGAGCTGCGCGCGACGATCGCTGGCCTCGTCAGCGGGTACGCGCCCACGGCCGTCCGGACGCTCGACCACGCCGGCGGGTACGGCGACGGCGACCACAGCGACCACCACACCGTGGCGTACCTCACGGACGCGGCACAGCGGCAGTACACCGGAGCGCACACGTTCACCGGGTACATCGGGTACCCGATCGAGGGACGGCCGACGAACCTGACCTCGGCCCAGGTCGCGGCGAAGTCGTCGGCGTTCTTCACCTACGCCGCCCACGACAGCGAGACGTGCGCCACCTGGACGGCGTGCTCCTCCCGTCCCGAGTCGTCCTGGCTCCAGCGGCAGTACACGGTCGGACAGGCGGATCCGTCGCAGCCCACGAACCCGTCGGACCCCGGCAGCGACCGCACCGACGTCACGGGGTCGGCAACGGTCACCGCCAGTGCGGAGAACCCCGCGGACGGCCAGACCGCGGCGAAGGCCGTCGACGGCGTCGTCTCGGGCTACCCGGCGAACCCGTCGGCGGAGTGGGTCGCCCCGAACGGTCGCGCCGGGACGTGGATCCAGCTGTCGTGGTCGTCCGCGAAGGCCCTGTCGAGCATCGACCTCGCGGACCGACCGAACAGCGACGACCAGGTCACGGGCGGCACGCTGACGTTCTCCGACGGTTCGAGCGTCGCCGTCCCGGCGCTGCCGAACAGCGGCACGCTGCAGCAGGTCACCTTCGCGGCCCGATCGGTGACGTGGGTGCGCTTCACCGTCACCTCGGTCAGCAGCAGCACCCGGAACACCGGGCTCGCCGAGTTGCGGGCGTACACGTCCGGCTCCGGGTCGACGACCCCGCCGCCGACGACCGTCGACGTCACGTCGGCGGCGACCGTGACCGCGAGCGCCGAGAACCCGGCGGACGGCCAGACCGCGGTGAAGGCCGTCGACGGCGTCGTGTCCGGCTACCCGGCGAACCCGTCCGCCGAGTGGGTCGCCCCGAACGGTCGCGCCGGTACCTGGCTCCAGCTCACCTGGCCGTCGTCGACGTCGCTGACGGCGATCGACCTCGCCGACCGGCCGAACACGACCGACCAGGTCACCGGCGGGACCCTGACGTTCTCGGACGGGTCGAGCGTCGCGGTGTCGGCCCTGCCGAACGCCGGCACGGTCCAGCGGGTGTCGTTCGCCGCCCGGAGCGTGACCTGGGTGCGGTTCACGGTGACGTCGGTGAGCAGTCGGACCCAGAACGCCGGGCTCGCGGAGATCCGGGCGATCGGCGCGTCGGGCACGGGCAGCACGCCGACGCCGACGCCCACGCCGACGCCGACGCCGACGCCGACGCCGACGCCGACGCCGACGCCGACGCCGACTCCGACTCCGACGCCGACGCCGACGCCGACACCGACTCCGGCGCCCCGCGACGTCACGGGGTCGGCCACCCCGACGGCGAGCGCGCAGAACCCGGCGGACGGGCAGACCGTGCAGAAGGCCGTCGACGGCGTCGTGTCCGGCTACCCGGTGAACCCGTCGGCGGAGTGGGTCGCGCCGAACGGCCGGTCCGGAACCTGGATCCAGCTCACCTGGGCCTCCGCGCAGCGCCTCGGCCGGATCGAGCTCCACGACCGCCCGAACACCACCGACCGCGTCACGAGTGGCACCTTGACCTTCTCGGACGGTACGAGCGTGCGCGTGGGCTCGCTGCCGAACGACGGCTCGACGCTGAACGTCGACTTCTCCGGGCGGACCGTCACCTGGGTGCGGTTCACCGTCACCGGCGTCTCCTCCGGCACCCAGAACGCCGGGCTCTCGGAGGTGCGCGCGTGGACGACGACCTGACCCCGCCGTCCACGCTGACGACCGACGCCGCCTCGGCGCACGGTGCCGCCCCCGCGCACGGTGCGGGTCACTCGAGGCACCTCCGCCCGGCCGGCCCGGGCCGCCGTCGCCTCGGGCTGGCCGCGGGCGCGGTCGTCGTCACCGCCGGGATCGTCGCCGCGGCCGCCACCGGTGCGTCCTCGGGCACCGCGGTCGACCCCAGTGGTGAGACCATGCCGACCGCAGTTGCGGCCGGGTGGACGCGGGCGTTCTCGGAGGACTTCGCCGAGCCCAACGCGACCGGCGGGTTCGAACAGCCCTACGCGGACCGGTTCTCCGTGTACCACGGCTTCGCCGACACCGCGGGGACCGGTCGCTACTCCGCGTCCGCACTGACCGCGCACGACGGCGTGCTCGACATGCGGATGCGCACGACCGCAGGCGGGACCCCGCTCGCGGGTGGGATCGTGCCGCTGGTCGACGGCAAGTGGGGCGGCCAGACCGCCGGCCGCTACAGCATCCGCATGCGCAGCGACGAGGTCGACGGGTACGGCGTCGCGGTGCTGCTGTGGAGCGACCGGAACGTCTGGGCCGACGGCGAGGTCGACTTCCCCGAGGGCGCACTCGGAGCGCCCGCGTGGCTCAACGTGCACTGCCTCGCCGCGCCCGCGGAGAAGTGCGTCCACCTCGAGACCGCGGCCTCGCTGAAGGACTGGCACACGTACACGATCGACTGGACGCCGCAGCGCATGACGTTCTCGATCGACGGGCACGAGATCGCCTCGACGGACAAGGACATCCCGGTCGAGCCCATGCACTTCGTGGTGCAGGCCGGGTCGCTCGGTGGTGTGCCGCCGAAGGAGTCGGACGGGTCGCTGCTCATCGACTGGATCACGGTCGACGTGCCGAAGGGTTGACCCGACCCGGCCGACGCGCCCGGCCCGCGGCGCGTTCCGGGCGAGCCGCGCTACGGTCGCGGGGTGGTGGACCTGGACCGACGGCTCGTGGACCTGTACGACGTGGACAACCCGGACGGTCCGGACCACGACTTCTGGCGCGGTCTCGCCGACCACGTCGGCGCCCGGAGGATCGTCGACCTGGGCTGCGGCACCGGGATCCTGACCGTGACGCTCGCCGGTGTCGACCGCGACGTGCTCGGCGTCGATCCCTCGGCCACGATGCTCGACGCCGCGCGACGACGTCCGGGCGGCGGGAGCGTCTCGTGGATCCTCGGTGACAGCCGCGACGTGCCGGCGGAGCCCCGCGACCTCGCGCTGATGACGGGGAACGTCGCACAGCACATCGGGGACGCTGCGTGGCAGCGCACACTGCGCGACCTGCGGTCCGTGCTCGTGCCGGGCGGCACCGTGGCGTTCGAGAGCCGGAACCCCGCCGCGCGGGCCTGGGAGGCCTGGACCTCCGACGGGCGGTCGACCCGGGTCACGGCGGCCGGTCCGCTCGAGGAGTGGTCCGAGGCCACCGAGATCGCTCCGGGCGTCGTCCGTCTCGTGGCGTCCAACCGCTTCGTCGACACGGACGAGACCCTGGCGTACAGCGAGGACCTGCGGTTCCGGGGTCACGACGAGCTGCTGCGCGACGTCGGCGCAGCCGGCTTCGAGGCGGTCGAGGTCTTCGGGGACTGGCAGCGGGGACCGCTCCGGGAGGACAGTCCGGTGATGGTGTTCGTCGCGTCGGCCGTCGGCGACTGAGCGCCGCCGCGGGCGCTCAGCGTCGGGCGTGCTCCTCGAGCGCGGCGAGGAGGGCAGCGACGTGCGGGGTCCGGCCGTACCGGGCACTGACCCACTCCCGGCAGCGGGCCCCGAGCGACGGGTCCGTCGCCGCCTCTTCGAGCACGTCGACGATGCGGGCCGCGAGGGCCGCCGCGTCGCTCGGGTCGACCGTGTACCGCGCCCACTCGCCGGAGAGGATCTCGGCCGTGCCGCCGGACGCGGCCGCGACCACCGGCGTGCCGGTCGACATGGCCTCGACGACCGTCCTGCCGAAGCCCTCGGGTTCGACGGACGGGACGACCACGAGGTCCGCGGCGTGCAGGAGCGGGAGCACGTCGTCACGCTCCGGGAGCAGGACGACCGAACCCTCGGGGAGCGCGTCGACGGCCCGCTGGACGGCCGCCTCCTCGTCGGGGTAGAGCGCGCCGGCGAGGACGAGGACGGGTGTGGTGTGTGTCGCGCCGCCCGCGGTCGGGCACGTCACCCGCCGTCGGACGGGAGCCGACGAACGGACGCGACCCCATGCCTCCAGGAGGGCGACCACGCCCTTCCCGCGGCTGAGCCGGCCGTAGTAGAGCACGACGGGGGCGTCCTCGGGCAGCCCGAGGCGCGCTCGCGCGTCGCGGGCGGCGGACTCGGTCGCCGGGGGGAACTCGGCGGTGTCGACCCCGTTCGGCACGATCGTGGTGCGGTCACGGGGCGCCCCCACGGCGGCCCACGCATCGGCCATCGCGGCGGACACGGCGAGGTAGCGGGTCCGGCCGCCGGCGAAGGGCCGCAGCCGCCCGTAGTTCGGCGCATGGTGCAGGTGCACCGCGAGCGGGACACGGGACACGGCGGAGACGACGCGACCGTAGGGCAGGTACTCGGGCCGGTTCAGCCAGATGACGTCGGGTGCCCAGCTGCGGAGCCGCAGCCCTTCGCGGACGAAGCGGACGACGTCCCGCAGCGCGGAGCGGACACCGAAGCGCGGGTCGGTGCCGTGCACGAGCCGGACGCCGAGGCGTTCGAAGGCCGGACGGCCCTCACCCGCCCGCGGCATCCCGTCGTCCCGGTGCCAGACGAGGACCTCGTGGCCTGCGGCGACGAGCTCCTCGGTGTCCTCGAGGACGCACCGCTCCAGGCCGCCGGTGATCGCCAGTCCGGAGGTGACGAGAGCGATGCGGAGCGGCCGTCCGGTGGTCATGCGGTCCCTCCTCGGGCGGCACGGAGTCGGCGGATGAACCATGGCAGGCACGCGACGGCGCCGGCCATCCGGAAGCAGTTCCAGAACAGGTCCTGGGGCACGAACAGCGACGCGACGGCGACCGTGAGGCCCGCAGCCACCGGCACGACGATCCGCCACCCTGGCCCGCGCCATGCCCGACGGTCGGGGAGCACCGCCTGCTGGAGGGCTGCGAGCACGACGTAGGCGACGACGGTCGACACGGCGGCGCCCGCGAGGCCGAGCCACGGCACCAGGAGGATGTTCGCGCCGATGTTCACGGCGCCGGCGATCGCGGCGATGATGCCGACGGCCACGCCCCGCCGTTCGATGACGAGCAGGCGTCCGGTCGCGCCGCTCGCCACCACCGGCAGCGCGGTCACGGCGACGATGAGCACGACGACGGTCAGCTCGTGCACCCGGTAGGACGCGGGGGCGAGGATCGGCAGGGCGACGGGCGACACGAGCGTCACGGCGAGCAGCACCGGCGCGAGCATGCGGTACAGCTCGTCGCGGGAGTGCATGGCGAGCTCACGACGGGCGACGGCGTCGCGGAGCGCCGCGAAGTGGGGTGCCCACGCCTGGTTCGTGAAGGAGAGCAGGAGGATGACGGCCGACCCGACGACGTAGGCGATCTGGTAGCGCGCGACCTCCTCCGGGCCGAGGAGGCGCTGGATGACGATGCGGTCGCCGGCGTTCAGCACGAAGTACGACAGGTTCCCGAGCGCGATCGGGATGCCCAGCCGGAACGCCCGGGCGGTGGTCTTCCGGTCGAACAGCCCCGCGATGCGGGGACGGGTCGCGACGATGCCGATCACCATCGCGATCCCCTGCGCCACGACCCCGCCCCAGGCGTAGGTCACCGCGTCGGCGTGCACGAAGGTGAGGAGGCCGAGCCCGATGATCGAGCCGCCGATCGACGACAGCAGGCTCGTGACGGCGAAGACACGGATCCGGTCCTGCGCCACGAGGAGCGCGAGGGACAGCTGCACGACCGCGGCGGGACCGACCCAGAGGACGGCGATGAGCAGCAAGGGGTGCTGCCCGACGAACCCGGCGGCGTCGCCCCAGACCGGGATGGAGACGAGCGAGACCACCGTGACGAGGACCGCGGTGGTGATGCCGACGCTCAGCAGGCCCCGCGCACGCCGGTCGTCCCCGTCCTCGGCGCGCTGGAGCACGGTCGCCTGGTCGAGCCCGGCCACGGCGAGCACCCCGAGGGCCTGGTACAGGGCGATCGCGGACGCGAGCACGCCGAACTCGGCCGGGGGCATCAGGTGCGCGAGCACGGGGGAGATCAGCGACGACACGACGAGCTGCATCGACCAGACGACGACGTAGAGCAGGCCCCGGCCGAAGAGGACCGACGACACCGTGCGCGTCGAGCCGGTGGCGGGTGCCGGGTCCGTGCCGGCCGGGTCCGTGCCGGTGGCGGGGTCCGTGCCGGTGGCGGGATCCGCGACGGCGGTGGGTTCCGCGACCGCGGTGCCGGTCGCGGCGGCGGCCTCGCGCGCTGCCCGGGCCTCGCGGCGGGTCGTCGGCTGCGCGGATCCGGTGTCCTGCGACGGCGTCACGAGGGCACCACCTCGGCCGCCACGCGCTCGGGTCGTGTCGGCCGCAGCCCGAACGCCGCGTCGACGAGGTCGAGCAACTCCGAGCTCCGGTCGGTCGAGAACTTCCGTGCGAACAGCTGCGGGACCTCCCGGGCCTCGGCGACGGGCTGGGTCCGCCACTGGAACAGCCGGCCGGCGTCCGCGATCGTCAGCCATGGCGGGCTCTCATCGC
>NZ_BACW01000110.1:0-1053 GCF_000333315.1 Curtobacterium sp. B8 | reverse complement strand
ACCTGCAGCAGTTCCGAACAGTCGGTTCAGCCAGCCGACAGTCGGCTCAGCCAGCGAACAGTCGGCTCAAGCCAGCGGACAGTCAGCAGGGGATTTTGCGTCCGGTGTCCGTCGTCACCTTCACGGGCTTCCGTCGCATCGTCGCGTTTCAAAGGATGACGACGGCCGGTCACAAACGAATCGTCCTCCGTCACCGGAGACTCAGGCGCGAACCCACTCGAGAACCTTCATTTCGCCAAATCGTTTCACTCGCACGTGGAAGCCCTCGGCTCGAAGAACAGAAACCGGAGCGCCGGGCATGACTCTGTCCGCCCCGACTACGACCCACACGCGTTCGTGCTTCAACTCCGCGGCAGCAACAGCCTGTTCCGGCTTCAACCGGTCGCTGTAGCTACCAGTCTCCGGCCATGGGTCCCGCAGCGCGATGTCGTCGAGGTGTTCAAACTGCCGCGGGTACGCGGCGAGAGCGATCCGAGGGCGAAGAGAGACGGTACCGGAGGCGCCAAAGAGTATGGCGTCTCCTGGGGTCGCATGCTCCCCAATGAATCCGGCGACTTCCCGAAGGGGCTGGCCGCCTGGCTTACCGTCCTCGCTTCGTGCCTGCAAGTACGACGGTAGTGCGGCGACGACGAGTGTTACCGAGACTGCCGTTCGCCATTGCCTGCGTAACGTTGCTATCGAAAGTCCGACGAGTGCGCCAATAGCGGGGGACACGAAGCTGAGGTACCGCGGCGTGAATAGGGGACCCGCGATCAAAGTAGCAAGAAGGATCGAGACGACAGGAATCGCGGTCCATAGGAGGAAAAGGAGCCAGGGAGATCCTAGGAGGGTTGAGCGCGTCATCATTGCGCCGACGAGGATGAGCGCGAGAACTGCTCCTGCAAGCCACCAGGCGTTGGCGAAGAAGCTCTCAACGCCGATCGTGTAGGGATTCACCTGTTGATTACGAAGCCAGGCCACCTGTCCGTCGCGGCCTTCTTGGCGGGGTAGTCGGCAGCACCACCCGGTTCGACGCGCTCAGGCGCCGCCGCTGGAGCGCAGCACGGCGTCGAC
>NZ_BACW01000111.1:0-5531 GCF_000333315.1 Curtobacterium sp. B8 | reverse complement strand
CCCGGGTGCGTGGATGCGGGTCCCGCAGTGTCGCACCCGCGGTGCGGGCCCCGCGCGGGAACCGCAAGAGCGGTCGACGGGTGTTGCCCCGCCCCCCGTCCGCGGGTGACGCTTCTCCTGCACCGACCGCCGTGCTCCTCCCGGAGCCCGTCCGCGGTACCCCGTTCGATACCCGAACCGTCGGCCCTGAGACCGCCGTCGTCCGTCCTCGCCTGATCCGAGGACGGGCGGCGGCCCCCGAGCCGGCGGACCGAGCGCGCGGCTGACCCGACGGCGGTCGGTGCCGTTCCCCCGAGCACCACCCCTGCAGTTCCCGACCCGAAGGGACGCCCGATGTGCGGCATCATCGCGGCCCGCGTCAGTGACGACGCGAGCCCCTACCTGCTCGACGGCCTCGAGCGACTCGAGTACCGCGGCTACGACTCCGCCGGCATCGCGGTCCGGACCGCCTCCGGCCGCACCGAGACGATCCGCTCGGTGTCCCGGGTCGGCGACCTCCGGACGCTCGTCGCCGCACGGTCCGGCGACGCACTGACCGGGATCGGCATCGGCCACACCCGCTGGGCGACCCACGGTGCCGTGCGGGAGGCGAACGCGCACCCGCACGCGGACTGCGGCGGCCGCGTGAGCGTCGTGCACAACGGCATCGTGGAGAACGCCGACGAGCTCCGCGCGACGCTCGAACGCCAGGGCCACGTGTTCCGCTCCGACGTCGACTCGGAGGTCATCGCGCACCTCGTCGAGCGCGCCCTCGCGGTCGACCCGGACCTCATGCTCGCGGTGCAGATCGCGACCGCACAGCTCGAAGGGTCGTGGGCGATCGTCGTCCTCGACGCCCGCGACGGCCGGATGGTCGTCGCCGCCGACCGGTCGCCGCTCGTGGTCGCACGGTCGGCCCGCGGCGACTTCGTGGCGAGCGACATCGGCGCGATCGCCGAGTGGTGCGAGACCTTCGTGGCGCTCCGCGACGGCGACGTCGTCGAGCTGAGCGAGGCGTGGACCTGGTCGTCCGGCGGTGTGACGGTCCCGGTCCCCTTCCCCACGCCGTCGCCGTTCGCCGCGGCCGCCCTCGACCTCGGCGACCACCCGGACCACATGGCGAAGGAGATCGAGGAGCAGCCGGCCGTCGTCAGCTCGATCCTCGAGCGGGTCGCCCGTCGTGCGGTCGACGGCAGCATGTGGATCGGACTCGGACTACCCGGGTTCCACCGGCTCGCCGTCGTCGCGTGCGGCACCTCCCTGAACGCCGGGCACGTGATCGCGACCGCACTGCGCGGCATCGGCGGGGTCCCGACGGACATCGTGGTGGCGAGCGAGGCGGACCAGGTCGTGCTCGGCCCGGGCACGCTCGTCGTCGCGATCAGCCAGTCGGGCGAGACCGCCGACGTGCTCCGGGCGCTCGACCGCTTCGACGACAGGCACCCGGTGCTCGCGCTCACGAACAACCTGCACTCGTCGCTCGCCCGCCGGGCGGACGCGGTGCTCGACTGCCACGCCGGCCCCGAGGTCGGAGTCGCGGCGACGAAGACGTTCACCGCGCAGGTCGTCGTCGGCGTCGCGGCGATGATCTCCGCGATGGTGGCCTCCGGCCGGATCGGGACCGCCCGTGCCGCCGCGCTCGTCGCCGAGCTCTCCGAACTGCCGGCCCGCGTCGAGCACGCGGCGTCGGTCGCAGCCGACCGCATCCCGCTCCTGGTCGCGAACGTCCGGAAGGCGTCCGGCTTCCTGTTCCTCGGCCGCGGCCAGGGTCTGGCGTACGCGGCGGAGGGCGCGCTCAAGCTCAAGGAGCTGAGCTACCGGTGGGCCGAGGCGTACCCCGCCGGCGAGCTCAAGCACGGACCGCTCGCGCTCGTCGACGAGGGCACCCCGGTCGTCGTGGTCGACCACGGCGAGCACCGGATGCAGGCGAACATCGCCGAGGTGCGGGCCCGTGGCGGCTTCGTCATCACCATCGGCGGCGAGGGCTCGGACATCCCCGCGCTCGCCGGCCGCGCGACCGGTGGCCTCACCTGGGGCGCGAGCACCGCGCCGTGGGGGCCGCTCGAGGCGGTCGTGCCGCTGCAGATGCTCGCCCGCGAACTCGCGCTCCAGCTCGGGTGCGACGTCGACAAGCCCCGGAACCTCGCGAAGTCGGTGACGGTCGAATAGCCAGGCACCGGCCCGTGAACCGCCTGACGGTGTTCCTCGCCGTCCTCGCCGGACTGACGATCGTCGCGACCGCCGCGGTCGTCGTCTGGGCGCTCTCCACCTGACCCCTGTCGGGTCGCTGACCGTTCCCCCCCGGGGCCCTGGCGGTGGGCCCGCTCCTCGGGCGGGGCTGCCATGCTGGTCGCTTGACCACCGCAGCCCCGCCCCTCGTCTTCGTCGCCCTGCTCGTCGGGGCCGCCCTGCCGTTCGTCCCGGTCGTCGGCCGGGCCGCCCGCATCGCCGCGACGATCGTGCACGAGGTCGGCCACGTCGTCGTCGTGGTGCCGTTCGGCGGGCAGATCCGCCGCATCGACCTGCACCCGGACGGCTCCGGCGAGGCCTGGGTCCAGCTCGGCCGCGTGCCGGGCGCGATCCGCTGGCTCGTGCGCGTCCTCAACCTGTACGCCGGCTACAGTGCGCCGCTCTGGGCCGGGGTGTTGCTCGTGACCGGTGTGCTGCACGGGTCGCGGTGGCTGCCGGTCGTCGTGCTCGGCGTGGTCGGCGTCGTCGCACTGCTGTTCGTGCGGAACTGGTTCGGGCTGCTCGTGGTGGTCGGCTTCGACGCGCTCGCGCTGTGGGTCGCGGTCCGACCGTCGGACGCCACGGTGCTCGTCGTCGCGGCCGTCGGGGCGCTCTTCGTGGTGGACGGCCTGCGGTCGGTGGTGCAGGTCGCACGGTGGCTGCTCACCGGTGCCCGGGTCCAGACGGACTTCCACATCGCTGCGGCCGAGATGCGGGTGCCGGCGTCGCTGTGGTTCGTGCTGTTCGTCGCGGTGAACGCCGTGGCGGTGTGGCTCGCACGGGTACCGCTCGCCGAGTCGTGGGAGGCCGTCGTCGCGGGGGTCCGCGCGCTGGTCTGACGCGCCCGGCGGGCGGGGCGCGGGGCGGGGCGCCGGTGCCGGTGCCGGGACGGCTGTCGAACGGCACGTCCGCTGTCGCACGACGACGGCGATGTCGTCTGTGCCCGTCCGCAACAGTTGCACACGCGCTGCGACGACGAGGACGCTGTCGCACGACGACGGCGATGTCGTACCGCCCACCCCGTCCGAGCACCCGGGAACCGCCCGGAACCCGCCCACCCCGTCCGAGCACCCGGGGACCGCCCGGAACCCGACCACCTTGCCCCCCACAGCCGCCGTCGGCCTGCCACGATGGCCGGATGCGCCTCGACGACGTGACGACCGCCCTCGCCCGGACGCCCGACGACGTGCCCGGGGTCCCCGCGGCACGCCGGTTCGTCGAGCAGCACGGTGACGCAGCACTCCGGCGCGAGGGCGGGCCGGAGCACCTCACCGCCTCGTGCTTCGTGTTCTCCCCCGACCTCGAGCGGACCCTGCTCTGCCTGCACCGGAAGGGCGGGTTCTGGGTGCAGGTCGGCGGCCACCTCGAGCCGCAGGACACCTCCCTTGCGGCCGCCGCCCGCCGAGAGGCACGTGAGGAGTCCGGGATCGCCGGCCTCGAGCTGCTCGACGGCAGCGTCGTCGACGTCGACCGGCACGACCTGCACAGCGGGTTCGGGATCTGCGCCGCGCACTGGGACGTCGGCTTCGTCGCGCTGGTCGACCCGGAGGATCCGTCAGCGGCGACCGCCGTCAGCGACGAGAGCGACGACGTCCGGTGGTTCCCCGTCGAGGCGCTCCCGGACGCAGTCCCGTCGACGTTCCCACACCGGCTGCTCGCGGCACGCGAGACAGCACACGACGCAACACGCGAGGCGGCACGCGAGACAGCACGCGACGCCGCGCGCGAGGCAGCACGCGACGCCGCGCGCACCGCAGTGCGCGAAGCCGGCCGCAGCACAGCACCCGCTGCCTCCCGCGACGACTGACCCACGCACGCAGGCTCACTCCCAGGGGTGCTGCTCCAACGCCACCGGATCGATGACCTGCCCACCGGCGACCACGAGCGCCCGCGGGACCCGCCGAACGAGTGCGTCCATCGGGTTCTCCGCATCGACGAGCACCACGTCCGCCCGAGCCCCCGGCACCAGGTCGTGCACCTCGTCCGTGACGAACGCGGCGCCGTCCCGCGACGCGATCTCGACCACCCGACGGAGGTCCTCGTCCCGCACCATTCCCCCGGCCCGCGCGTACTGCCACGCGATCCCGAGCAGGTCGCCGTCGCCGTAGGGGCTCCACAGGTCGCGGATCCCGTCCGTCCCGAACCCGAACCGGACCCCTGCCTCGTCGAACTCGTGCAACGGGAGCTGGCGCATCCGCAGCGGTGCGACGGTCGTCATCGTGACGCCGAGGCCCGCCATCCGTTCGAGCAGGTCGCGGCGCCGGACCGGGTCGACGTCCACGACGGCGAAGCCGTGCGCGATGTTCACCTTCCCGGGAGTGATCCCGTCCCGCTCCACCCGGTCGAGCACGAGGTCGATCGCGAACGCGCCGAGGTCCGCCGGTTCGTGCAGGTGCAGGTCGATCCCGCAGCCGGTGTCCGCCGCGATCGCGAACAGGCCGTCGAGCTGGCCGACCGGATCACGGTCGATGAGCGACGGGTCGAGGCCGCCGACGTGCGCGACGCCAGCGAGCGCCGCCTGCCGGAGGAGGTCGAGCACGCCGGGTCGGCGGAGGACCCCGTCCTGCGGGAAGGCCACGATCGACACCTCCACGGCGCCGTCGAGTGCCTCGGCCGCCGCCTGCACCGCGTGGACCCCGCGGAGGCCGACGCCGAGGTCGACGTCGACGTGGGTCCGGACGCGCGTGGTGCCGGTCCGGAGCCCCTCGCGGAGCACCCGGGTGGCGACGTCGACGCCGGGGATGCCGAGTGCGTCGCGACGGGCACGCTCGTGTGCGATGCGGCCCTGGGTGCCGCCCTCGCCGCCGTACGACTCCCACGGCCGGCCCCACCAGCTCTTGTCGACGTGCGCGTGGGCGTTGACGAGGCCGGGCAGCGCGAGCAGCCCGGAGCCGTCGACGACCGTCACCCCCGCAGCCGCGATCGACCCGACGGACCGCACGCCCCCGCCGACCCCGCTCGGCTCCACCGCGACGATCCGGTCCCCTGCGATGTGCACGTCGGCCGGGTCACCTCCCCACGGGCGGACGGAGCGGAGGACCAGGTCGACGTCGTCGCGGAGCATGCGACCAGCCTGGCAGACGACAGGCGGACGCCGAGCAGGCCGACGGGCGAACTCCGAGCAGGCCGACGGGCGGACTCCGAGCAGGCCGACGGGCGAACTCCGAGCAGGCCGACGGGCGGACTCCGAGCAGGCCGACGGGCGGACTCCGAGCAGGCCACCGTCCCGCACCCGGGCACGGATTGGACCGGCCCACCGGTACCGGGTGCAGCATTCGACCGTCCGCGCGGCGCGGCGTGCAAGGGTACCGACACCCGACGAC
>NZ_BACW01000112.1:0-15856 GCF_000333315.1 Curtobacterium sp. B8 | reverse complement strand
CTCCCGTCCGTCCTGGGGTCGCGACCCGAGACTCGACGTGAGCGACAGGACTCGCGCTGACGAGCGCGAGAACTGTCGCTGGGACCGAGACTCGGTCCTGCGGACCCGAGTCTCGGGAGCGGCCGGCGCTACCAGCTGACGGGCAGCGGCTTGCCTTCCTCGTAGCCGGCGGCCGACTGGATGCCGACGAGGGCGCGCTCGTGGAACTCGGCGAGCGACGACGCCCCCGCGTAGGTCGCGGAACTGCGGATGCCCGTGGTGATCATGTCGAGCAGGTCCTCGACGCTCGGCCGCTCCGGGTCGAGGTAGATCGTCGACGACGAGATGCCCTCGGCGAAGAGCGCCTTCCGTGCGCGCTCGTACGGGTCGAGCCGCTCGAACCGCTCGCGCACGGCCTTGGCGCTCGCCATGCCCCAGCTCTCCTTGTAGGCCTTGCCCGCCGCGTCGCGGCGCAGGACGCCGGGTGCCTCGAGGGTGCCCGCGAACCACGAGCCGATCATCACGGCCGAGGCCCCGGCGGCCAGCGCGAGCGCGACGTCGCGCGGGTAGCGGACCCCACCGTCGGCCCAGACGTGGGCGCCGAGCGACTTCGCCGCGGCAGCGGTCTCGAGGACCGCGGAGAACTGCGGCCGGCCCACCGCGGTCATCATGCGGGTCGTGCACATCGCGCCCGGGCCGACACCGACCTTGATGATCGACGCGCCCGCGCCGACGAGGTGCGCGACGGCGTCGGCGGTGACGACGTTACCCGCGACGAGCGGGATGCCGAGGTCGAGCGACGCCACCGTGTCGAGCGCGCGGAGCATGCCCTCCTGGTGACCGTGCGCGGTGTCGAGGACGAGCACGTCGACGCCCGCGGCGGCGAGGGCCTTCGCCTTCGCGGCGACGTCGCCGTTGATGCCGAGCGCTGCGGCCACCCGCAGGCGACCGTCGGCGTCGACGGCCGGCGTGTAGATGTCGGAGCGGATCGCGCTCGTGGGGCTCGTCGTGCCGACGACGCGGCCGTGGCTGGTGACGGGTGCGAAGTCGACCTCCGCCGCGGTCAGGACGTCGTAGACGTGCCGGGAGGTGCCGGCGTCCTCGGCGTCGATGCCGGTGGACGCGCCGTGCAGCAGGTCGCCCAGGGTCGCGTCGGGGCCGGCGGTGCCCAGTCGGGTCGCCGGCACGCAGCCGAGGTACTCGCCGCGGCCGTCCCGCACGACCACACCACGCCCGGCGACCGGGAGCAGCTGCTCGAGGGCCTCGGCGACCGTGGTGTCGGCCCCGAGGTCGTAGGCGGTGTCGAAGGCCACGGGCTGGTCCTTCACCCAGCGGATCGCGGCGTCGAGGTCCTGCAGGTGCATGTCCTGGGGCAGGACGCCGAGGCCACCGCGCCGGGCGAGCGTCGCGGCGAGGCGCGGCCCCGTGACGGAGTTCATGTTCGCGCTGATGATCGGGATCGTCGCGCCGGAGCCGTCGTTCGCGGCGAGGTCCACGTCGAAGCGACTCGTCACCCCGGACCGGCTGGGGACGAGGAAGACGTCGGAGTAGGTCAGGTCGTGCGTCGGCCGCGTCTCGTAGAACCTCATGGGGTCACTGTACGGCGGCACAGGGCACGCGGACCGGTGTCCGGCCCCGTCGGGACCGCGGTCCTGCCCCGTCGGGACCGGCTGTCGGGCCGCGCCCGCGCGACACGCGCGAGCCCCGGACGGGAGGCGCGAATCACGTCCGGCGGTCACCGAACGGTCATCCGGGAGCGGCTAGGCTCTCTGGCAGTACGGCAGCAGGGTTGCTGCGTACGACACACACGAGCATCTATCGACGGAGAGTGGGCGATCGGCTGTGTCGAGCCATCTGACCGGAACTGACGAGACCGCGGGCGACTTCGGGGCGAACGAGTGGCTCGTCGACGAGCTCTACGAGCAGTTCGTCGCGGACAAGAGCTCGGTCGACGAGTCCTGGTGGCCGGTCCTCGAAAAGTTCCACCGCTCGCAGACCGGGCAGGGGTCTGCTCCGTCCGCCCCCGCAGCATCCACGTCGGCTCCGTCCACGTCCGCCCAGGGCACGCCTGCCTCGGCCGCACCCGCGCCGTCGGGCACCGCGCCCGCAACGCAGTCGAGCACGCAGCAGCCCGCCACCGGCGACGCCCCCGCCGAGGCCAAGTCCGGCCCGATCCAGGCGCGCACCACCTCGCGCCAGCCCGCCCCGCAGCCGATCCCCGCGGAGGCGAACGACGCCGCCGACGAGCACGAGGAGACCCACGAGGACGTGGCGACCCCGCTCCGGGGCATGGCGAAGACCCTCGCGTCGAACATGGACGCGTCGCTGACCGTCCCGACCGCGACGAGCGTCCGGACCATCCCGGCGAAGCTCATGATCGACAACCGCATCGTGATCAACAACCACCTGCGGCGTGCCCGCGGCGGCAAGATCTCGTTCACCCACCTGATCGGCTGGGCGATGGTCCAGGCGATCAAGGAGTTCCCGAGCCAGAACGTCTTCTACGAGGAGCGCGACGGCAAGCCGTTCCTGGTCGAACCGGCGCACGTGAACCTCGGGATCGCGATCGACGTCCCGAAGAAGGACGGCAGCCGGTCACTCCTCGTCCCGAGCATCAAGCGCGCCGAGACCCTGACGTTCGGGCAGTTCCTCTCCGCCTACGAGGACCTCGTCAAGCGTGCCCGCGACAACAAGCTCACGCCGGCCGACTCCCAGGGGACGACGATCTCGCTGACGAACCCCGGCGGCATCGGCACCGTGCACTCGGTCCCGCGCCTCACCAAGGGGCAGGGCTGCATCATCGGCGCCGGAGCGCTCGAGTACCCGGCGCAGTTCCAGGGCTCCGCGGAGAAGACCCTCGTCGAGCTCGGCATCGGCAAGACCATCACGCTGACGAGCACCTACGACCACCGGGTGATCCAGGGCGCCGGCTCGGGCGAGTACCTCAAGAAGGTGCACGAGCGACTCATCGGCGGGCACGGCTTCTACGAGGGCATCTTCGCGGCACTCCGCATCCCGTACAAGCCGATCCAGTGGGCGACCGACATCAACGTCGACCTCGCGCACCGCGTCAACAAGACCTCGCGCGTGCAGGAGCTCATCAACAGCTTCCGGGTCCGCGGCCACCTCATGGCGGACATCGACCCGCTCGAGTACCGCCAGCGCACCCACCCCGACCTCGAGATCGAGAACCACGGGCTGACCTTCTGGGACCTCGACCGCGAGTTCGTCACCGGCGGACTGGCCGGCACCACGAACGCACCGCTGCGCGACGTGCTCGGCATCCTCCGGGACGCGTACTGCCGCACCACCGGCGTCGAGTACATGCACATCCAGGACCCGGAACAGCGCCGGTGGATGCAGTCCCACATCGAGATCCCGTACGCGAAGCCGTCGAAGGAGGAGCAGCTCCGCGTCCTCGGCAAGCTCAACGAGGCCGAGGCGTTCGAGACCTTCCTGCAGACGAAGTACGTCGGTCAGAAGCGGTTCTCGCTCGAGGGCGGCGAGTCGACGATCGCGTTCCTCGACACCCTCATCCAGCATGCCGCCGGCGCCGGGCTCCAGGAGGTCGCGATCGGCATGGCCCACCGCGGTCGCCTCAACGTCCTGACGAACATCGCCGGCAAGACGTACGGGCAGATCTTCCGTGAGTTCGAGGGCTCGTCGCTGCCGGGCTCGGTGTCCGGCCAGGGCTCGGGCGACGTGAAGTACCACGTCGGCACCGAGGGCGTGTTCCGCGCGAGCGACGGCACCGCGATCCCCGTGACGATCGCCGCGAACCCGTCGCACCTCGAGGCCGTCGACGGCGTGCTCGAGGGCATCGTCCGCGCGAAGCAGGACAAGCAGGGCCCGGGCTCGACGAACGTCCTGCCGGTGCTCGTGCACGGCGACGCGGCGATGGCCGGCCAGGGCGTCGTGGTCGAGACGCTGCAGATGTCGCAGCTCCGCGGCTACCGCACCGGCGGCACGGTCCACCTGGTCATCAACAACCAGGTCGGCTTCACGACCCCGCCGGAGTCGGCGCGCAGCTCGGTGTACTCCACCGACGTCGCGAAGACGATCCAGGCGCCGATCTTCCACGTGAACGGCGACGACCCCGAGGCCGTCTCCCGCGTCGCGGAGCTCGCCTTCGCCTACCGCGAGGAGTTCCACCGCGACGTCGTCATCGACCTCATCTGCTACCGCCGCCGGGGGCACAACGAGGGCGACGACCCTTCGATGACCCAGCCGCTCATGTACAACCTCATCGAGGCGAAGCGCTCCGTCCGCACGCTCTACACCGAGGCGCTCGTCGGCCGCGGCGACATCACGCAGGAGGAGTACGACGAGGCGCACCGCGACTTCCAGGACCGCCTGGAGCGTGCCTTCGCCGAGACGCACGAGGCACAGACCGGCACGATCCCGGTCATCACGGGCGACGACGACGGCGCGGTGAACGGTCTCGAGCGTCCGGCCGCGCAGCGCGACGACTCCGAGGTCGACGTCCACGAGACCGCCGTGTCCGAGGAACTCGTCCGGATGATCGGCGACGCGCACAGCAACCCGCCGGCAGGGTTCGCCATCCACCCGAAGCTGCAGCAGCTCCTGTCCAAGCGCACCGACATGACGCGGAACGGCGGCATCGACTGGGCGATGGCGGAGCTCATGGCGATCGGGTCGGTGCTCGTCGAGGGCAAGCCCGTCCGGCTCGCCGGGCAGGACGCCCGCCGCGGGACCTTCGTGCAGCGGCAGGCGGTGTTCCACGACCGCGTCAACGGCCAGGAGTGGCTGCCGCTCGCGAACCTGACCGAGGACCAGGCGCGCTTCACGATCTACGACTCGCTGCTGAGCGAGTACGCGGCCATGGCGTTCGAGTACGGCTACTCGGTCGAGCGTCCCGAGGCCCTCGTGCTCTGGGAGGCGCAGTTCGGCGACTTCGCGAACGGCGCCCAGACCGTGATCGACGAGTTCATCTCGTCCGCCGAGCAGAAGTGGGGACAGCGCTCCGGACTGGTGCTCCTGCTCCCCCACGGCTACGAGGGCCAGGGACCGGACCACTCGTCGGCACGCATCGAGCGCTACCTGCAGCTCTTCGCCGAGGACAACATGGTGATCACGCGCCCGTCGACGCCGGCGTCGTGGTTCCACCTGCTCCGTCGGCAGGCGTGGGAGCGTCCGCAGAAGCCCCTCGTGGTGTTCACCCCGAAGGCGATGCTCCGACTGCGCCAGGCGACGAGCCCGGTCGAGGCCTTCACGAGCGGCACGTTCCAGGAGGTCCTCGACGACGACCGGCAGCTCGACACCGGTGCCGTGCGTCGGGTGGTGCTGCACTCGGGCAAGGTCCACCACGACCTCCGCGCCGAGGTCGAGAAGTCGGCCCGCACGGACGTCGCGCTCGTCCGGCTCGAGCAGCTCGCGCCGCTGCCGCTCGAGCGGATCCTCGAGGTGCTCGGCCGCTACCCGGACGCCGAGGTCGTCTGGGCGCAGGAGGAACCCGAGAACCAGGGCGCCTGGCCGTTCGTGTGCATGAACCTGTCGCCGCACCTGCAGGGTCGGCCGCTGTCGGTGGCGTCGCGTCCGGCGAGTGCCGCACCCGCCACGGGTTCGTCGAAGCGCTCGGCGCAGGAGGCCACGGAGGTCATCCGCCGGGCCCTCGGCTAGCCGCACGCGACGCCCAGCCGCACGCGACGCAGCTCGCGCCCCCGTACGCACATCGCGCCCCGTCCCGACGGGGCGCTATGTGCGTACGGGGAGCGGAGCGCACACGGCGCAGCCGTCCGGACGCGCAGCGCAGCGCCAGCCGTCCGGACGCGCAGCGCAGCGCCAGCCGTCGGGACGCCGCGCAGCGCAGCGCCAGCCGTCCGGACGCGCAGCGTAGCCCGTCGGGCCTACACGATGCGGGTGTACCGGACCCCCGCCTCGTGGTACCCGCGCTTCTGGTAGAACCGGTGCGCACTGTCCGTCGCGGCCGCACTCACGGCGCTGAGGCGACGCGCACCCTGCTCGGCCGCCCACGTCTCGAACGTGCCGAGGAGCGCAGAACCGGTGCCGTTCCTCCTGGCCGTCGGGTCGACGACGAGCAGCAGCAGCTGCGCCGTCGGCTCGTCCGAGACGTAGGCCCAGGTGAGCTGCGCCCCGGCGACCGCAGCCACGCGACCGTCGTCACCGCGCACCAGCCAGGTGCGGTGTCCGGCCTCCGGCGTCAGCCGCTCGAGCCGGGCACGCATGCCCGCCGGCTCGACGTCGTGGCCGAGCAGCCGGACGAGCGCGGTGACGTCGGCGACGTCCGTGTCGGACCAGGTGGTGATCGACTCGACGAGAAGGGTCATGCGGCGACCCTACCGAGCGCGGTGGGCGTGTGACGACACGCCGACCGCACCCGTGGCGGGGTCAGTGGGTGGCCTGCTCCACGCGGATGCGCGCGAGGACCTCGGCGCGGAGCTGTTCCGGCGCGGTCTCCTTGCAAGCACGTCGGACGGTCTCGATGAGGACGACGCCGACGCGGTGCTCGGTCGTGCAGTCCTCGCAGCCCTCCATGTGCTCACGGATGTCCGCCGCGTCCTCACGGCAGAGCTCGCCGTGCAGGAACTCCTCGAGCTCCGCCTTCGCCTTCGAGCAGTCGCAGCCGCTCATCGCGCTTCCTTCCCTTCGACGCGACCCGAGGTCGCAACTGGCTTCCGGCCGCGTCCGCGCATCGTCGCCGTCGACGCTGCGTCCGGGACGATGCCGGTCTCGCGGGCGTGGTCCGCCAGCAGCCCCCGGAGGAGGCGGCGGCCACGGTGGAGGCGGCTCATGACCGTCCCCACGGGGGTCTTCATGATGTCGGCGATCTCCTGGTACGAGAAGCCCTCGACGTCCGCGAAGTACACGGCCATCCGGAAGTCCTCGGGGATCGCCTGCAGGGCGTCCTTGACCGCGGACGACGGCAGGTGGTCGATGGCGTCCGCCTCGGCCGAGCGCGCGGAGATCGACTGCGTGACGCTCTCCGCACCGCCGAGCTGCCAGTCCTCGAGCTCGTCGATCGTGCCCTGGTACGGGTTCCGCTGGTTCTTGCGGTACGTGTTGATGAACGTGTTGGTGAGGATGCGGTACAACCACGCCTTGAGGTTCGTGCCCTGCCGGAACTGCCGGAAGGCCGCGAACGCCTTGACGAAGGTCTCCTGCACGAGGTCCGACGCGTCGGCGGGGTTGCGGGTCATCCGCATCGCCGCACCGTACAGCTGGTCCATGAACGGCAGCGCCTGGGTCTCGAACAGCGACCGGAGCTCGCTCTCGGACACGGTGGTCTCGTCGGCGAGGACCTCGTCCTCCTCCCTCGACGCGTCGAGCTGCGCCTCGGTCGCCGCGACGAGGTCGTGCGGAGCCGCCACGTCGTGCCCCGCCGCGCCGTGCGGCCGGGTGGCGTCGTGCGGTGCTGCCTGCCGTTCGTCGGTGGTCATCACGGCCGAGTCTAGGCCGAGCGTGGTGACCGCGACGGGCAGGTGCGTCCGCTCGCGCGTCAGTGTTGCTGTCGCCAAGGATCCTCCCCGGTGGATTCAGTACCCTGGTGAACCGATGGCTGCCACGACGCATTCCCACCAGGCTCCTGCTCCCTGGACCGCCCCACGCGCCCGGGGCCCGCTCCGCGGCGACGTCGCGCTGCCGGGGTCGAAGTCGCTGACGAACCGGGAGCTCGTCCTGGCCGCCCTCGCCGACGGCCCCTCGACCATCCGGCTGCCGCTGCACTCGCGGGACTCGGCCCTGATGATCGCCGGCCTCCGGCAGCTCGGGGTCGGGATCGAGGAGCTCCCTCCGGCGCCCGGCACGGACGGAGCGCCCGGTGTGCCGAACCCGTACGGACCGGACCTCCGGATCACCCCGGCACCGATGCGCGGCGACGTCCGGGTGGACTGCGGCCTCGCCGGCACCGTGATGCGCTTCCTGCCCCCGCTCGCGGCGCTGGCGACCGGCCCGGTCACGATCGACGGCGACCCGTACGCCCGGAAGCGTCCGATGGGCGCGATAATCCAGGCACTCGTCGACCTCGGGGTGGACGTCACCGACGACGGCGACGGCGCGATGCCCTTCTCCTTCACGGGCACCGGTGCGGTCCGCGGCGGCTCGCTGAAGATCGACGCGTCCGCGTCCTCGCAGTTCGTCTCCGGCCTGCTGCTGTCCGCGCCGCGCTTCACCGAGGGCCTGCACCTCGTGCACACGGGCGAGCGGCTGCCGAGCCTGCCGCACATCGACATGACCGTCGAGGTCCTGCGCGCGCGGGGTGTCCGCGTCGACCAGCCGGCCGTCGGCGAGTGGGTCGTGCACCCGGGTCCCATCGCCGCGCGGGACGTCACGATCGAACCCGATTTGTCCAACGCCGCACCGTTCGCGGTGGCCGCGCTCGTCGCGGGCGGCTCCGTCCGCATCCGCACCTGGCCGACCGAGACGACTCAGGTGGGCGCCGACCTCGAGACGCTCCTGCCTCTGTGGGGCGCGACCGTCACGCGGGACGGCGACGACCTCGTGTTCGACGGCGGCCTCGGGGTGGCGGGTGGTGCCTCCCTGCCGGGCGTCGACCTCGACCTCACGCGCGGCGGCGAGCTCGCGCCGGCGCTCGTCGCGCTCGCAGCCCTCGCCGACGGGCCGAGCGAGGTCACCGGGATCGGTCACCTGCGTGGACACGAGACGGACCGGCTCGCCGCGCTCGCTGCGGACCTGAACCGGACGGGAGGCGCGGTGCGCGAACTCGACGACGGCCTGCGGATCGAGCCGGCCCCGCTCCACGGCGCGGCGTGGGCCGCGTACGACGACCACCGGATGGCGACCGCCGGTGCCGTGGTCGGCCTCGTCGTCGACGGCGTCGCCGTCGACGACATCGGCTCGACCGCGAAGACCCTCCCCCAGTTCCCGCAGCTGTGGGCGGAGCTCGTCGCGACCGCCGGCTCCCCGGGGGCCGCTCCGTGAGCTGGTGGGACGACGCCGAAGGCGACGACGGCGAGGACGAGCCCTACGGCGACTACGAGTCGCGGGTCCGGATCCGTCCGAACCCGAAGGGCAACCGGCCGCGCACGAAGGTCCGGCCGACGCACGAGGACGCGACGGCCGGCTGGGTGACGAACGTCGACCGCGGGCGGTTCGGCGTGCTCGTCGGGGACGCGGTGATCACGGCCACCAAGGCCCGGGAGCTCGGGAAGAAGTCCGTCGTCACGGGCGACCACGTGTCGCTCGTCGGCGACACCTCCGGCGAACCGGGCTCCCTCGCACGGATCGTCAAGGTCGCCGAACGCACGACGCTGCTCCGGCGGAGCGCCGACGACACCGACGAGGTCGAGCGGGTGATCGTGGCGAACGCCGACCAGATGCTCATCGTCGTCGCCGCGGCCGACCCGGAACCGCGCACCCGGCTGATCGACCGGTACCTCGTGGCCGCGTTCGACGCCGGCCTCGACCCGGTCCTCTGCATCACGAAGACCGACCTCGCCGACCCCGCGCCGTTCCTGGAGCACTTCGCCTGCCTCTCGCTGCGGATCGTGACGAGCCGCTCGGACGACGTGCCCTTCGCAGCGCTCCACGACGTCCTGGACGAGAAGGTCACGGTGACCGTCGGCCACTCCGGCGTGGGCAAGTCGACGCTCGTGAACGCCATCACCGGGGCGACCCGGGCGACCGGACACGTCAACGCCGTCACCGGACGGGGGCGCCACACGTCGTCGTCCTCGATCGCGCTGCGGGTGCGGGACGGCGGCTGGATCATCGACACGCCGGGCGTCCGGTCCTTCGGTCTCGGCCACGTCGACCCCGCGAACGTCTTCCGGGCGTTCGCGGCGCACGCGGTCCCCGTGCGCGAGCCGGCCGACGGCATCCCGTTGTCGCAGGCCCACGACTGGGAGATCGTCGACCGGGTGGCGGACGGCGAGCTCGGCCCGACGGGCGTCGAGCGGCTGGACTCCTTCCGGGCGCTGCTGACCGGGATGGGCGCGGAGGACCCCGGGCAGGAGTAGGCGGCGGGTGGCTTCCGGATGAACGTCGCCGACTCCGGAGGGTCACGACTCCCCGCTCAGGCCCCCCGCGCGGTCACGAACGGTCGCTCCGCCGGCGCCGCACCGACGCGTCGTGACCACTCGACACCGCGGACGCGGGGTGTCGCGACCGCCGAGGGGACGCCTGGCGCCGCGACCGCCCGTACCCTCGCCGTCGGACGCGTGCACGACGACGCCGGGGACCAGCCCTCGGCGACGTCGGGGCCGCGGCCGGCGCGGTCACGACTCCCCGCTCAGGTACCCCGCGCGGTCACGAACGGTCGCTCCGCCGGCGCCGCACCGACGCGTCGTGACCACTCGACGCCGCGGACGCGGGGTGTCGCGACCGCCGAGGGGACGCCCGGGGCCGCGACCGCCGAGGGGATACCGGCATCCGCTCGCCACCACCGACGCCACCACCACCGACGCCGCCGCCGCCGACGCCACCACCGACGACGCCGCCGCCACCACCGACGCCGCCGCCGACGACGCCGCCGCTGCCATCACCGCGCCGCGGTGGCGGTGTACCGTTGCCCCACGTGTCTGAAGTTGCAAAGTACAACTTTGCGCCGGCCAGCACGGTCGACGCCCCGTCCCCCCACGTGTCCGCGCCGCACGCACCCGCGGCGCACACCGCGGCGACCCACGCCGCCCCGAAGCCACCGCGCCGCTCCCCGGGCAACGGCGTCCTCCGTCCCGACGGCCTCGGCGCGACCCTCCGGCACTTCGCCTCGCACATCCTGGTCCCGCTGTTCCTCGCCGCCGGCATGGGCCTCGCGTACCTCGGCGCGTTCCACGCCCCGACGCCGCACGACCTCCCCGTCGGCATCGTCGGCCAGGGTGCGGCCACGCAGGTGTTCGCGCAGACCGTCACGGACCAGTCCGACGGCGCCCTCGTCGCGCACGTCGTGACCTCCACCGACCGCGCCGAACAGCAGGTCCGCGACCGCGAGCTCGCGGCGGTCTACGCCCCGACGACGAGCGGCGCGACCCTCTACGTCTCGACCGCGGCGTCCGAGACCACCGCGACCGCCGCGCAGAAGGTCTTCATGCCCATCGCGTTCCGGCAGCACCTGCCGTTCCGCGTGGTGGACGTCGTCCCCGCCGGCGAGCAGGACTCGACGGGGCAGGGGCTGTTCTTCCTCCTGGTCGGCCTCAGCGTGGGCGGCTACGCATCGGCCATCGCGGTCGCCGCGGTCGCCGCACGCCTCCGGCCGTTCTGGACGACCGTGGTGGGGATCGTCACCGCGGGCGTCGTCGCCGGCATCGGCATCGTCGTCGCCGGCCCGGTGTACGGCGTGGTCACGACGCACCGGTGGGAGGTGTTCCTGTTCGCGTGGCTGTACGACGCGATCATCGTGGCCCTCGGCGTCGGTCTGCACCCCGTCCTCGGACGGTGGACCACGCCGATCCTCACGATGCTGTTCGTGATGCTCAACTTCACCAGTTCCGGCGGCATCTTCCAGCCGGCGTTTCAGCCCGGGTTCTTCGCGGCGCTGAACAGCTTCTGGAGCGGTGCTGCGTGGCTCCGGGCCGCCCAGGACCTCCAGTACTTCCCGGACGCGTCCCTCGGGCGTCCGAGCCTCGTGCTCGCGCTCTGGCTGGCCGCCGCGGTCCTGCTCTGCGTCGTCGTGCACGGCCTGGTCGCCCGGCGGACCCGCATCGCCCGCGAACGCGCCGTCTCCGCGCAGGAGGAGGACGAGGTGGTCGCCGCCTGACACCCCCGCATCCCATCCCGGCGTGCCGCACCCGAGCGCTACGCTCGACGCGTGGACCTCAGCGCCGACCTGGACTTCGCCCGCTCCCTCGCCGACACCGCCGACGCGATCAGCCTCGAACGGTTCCGCGCCGCCGACCTGCACGTGTCGAAGAAGGCCGACAGCACCCACGTCACGGACGGCGACCAGGCGGTGGAGCGGGCCATCCGCGACCGCCTGGCGACGGAACGCCCGGACGACGCGTTCCTCGGCGAGGAGACGACCGCGGACGCGGGCGGCGAGGCCGTCAGCGAAGGACACCGCCAGTGGGTCGTGGACCCGATCGACGGCACGGCGAACTACCTCCGCGGCGTGCCGGTCTGGGCGACGCTGATCGCCCTCGCCGTCGACGGTCGGCCGGTGCTCGGTGTCGTCAGCGCTCCCGCGCTCGGCAAGCGTTGGTGGGCGGCCGAGGGTCTCGGTGCGCACTCGTTCGACGGCCCGCTGCACGTCTCCGGGGTGGCGGACCTCGCCGACGCGAGCCTCAGCTACAACAGCATCCAGCAGTGGGACGAGGACGACCGGCTCGAGCCGCTCGTCGCGCTGTCACGGAAAGTCTGGCGCACCCGGGCCTACGGCGACATGTGGCCGTACATGATGGTCGCGGAGGGTGTGCTCGACGTCGCGGGCGAACCCGACCTCAAGCCGTGGGACATCGCCGCGCTCGTCCCGATCGTCGAGGAGGCCGGCGGACGGTTCACCTCCCTCGACGGCGATCCCGGACCGTGGCACGGCAGTGCGCTCGCGTCGAACGGCCTCGTGCACGACGCCGTCGTCGACGTCATCCGTCGCTGACGGCACCGCGGGGCGATCCGAAGAACGCACATCGCGCATCCGGGTACCCCGACGGCAGCCCCTCGCGCCGACCCCTCCGCAGGACGGCATCCGACACCCGCGCGTACCCCGCTCGACCGGGACTCGTGAGGACGCCACCGCCGGATGCCCGGGCGCCCGGGCGTCCGCCACCGACCGGCCCCGTCGCGGTCCGGACGACGGTGTACCCCGAACGCCCGGCACGTGTCCCGTGGCCAGCCCCCGCGACCGCGACGCCGCCCCCCGGACTGGGGGCAGTCGAAGGGAGAAAACGTCGGGAACGACCGGTCCACCTCGCCGGGACCTGGGTTACTGTCAACGAGACGCCAGGTCAGGTGACGTCTCGGATTCCCTAGATCCGGCACGGAACGCGACCCGGTGCCAGTTCGTCGAAGACCCTAACCCGAGGGGTGATACAGACGATGACATCATCGTTCCCGAGCGGAACCGAGTGCACCCTCACTCGTCCGCATTCCAACCACGAAGCTCTCGCACGTCCGGTCACCGGCGCGGTCACCCGCCACGCCTCCGTCCGGTCCGCCTCCGCGCGCCCGTCCGTCGCAGCATCCGTCTCCGGACCCGGAGGCCGGTGAGTCATGGCACTCACCGGTCGCCGTCTCGAGGTCGACCGGATCGCGACCCTCGCAATGCTCCCTCGGGAGTCCGCGATGGTCGTCGTCGGCGACCCTGGTTCCGGGCGCAGCAGCGTCCTCGACGCGGTGGCTCACCGCGTCTCCCTCCCCGTCGTCCGCGTCGGTGTGAACGGGAGTGAGTCCCACTGGCCCCTGGCCGGCGTGACCGCATTGTTCACCGCCCTGGACGACCCCCGCGCCACCGCGCACATCGCCCACCTGCTGCAGGCGGGCTCCACCGGTGGTCAGGTCCCCGAACGCGCCGGCCTCGCCGCTGCGCACGATTTCCTCGAAGCCGTGCACACGCTCACCCTGCCGCCGACGGTCGTCCTCATCGACGACCTCGACCGGATGGACGTGGAGAGCCAGGAGCTCATCGCGTTCCTCGCCGGCCGACTGGCAGGGACCGCACTGCGTGTGGTCGCGTCCGTCCGCACCGTCCCCGCCGACGGCCCGCTCGCGGCGCTGCCCGCGCTGCGGCTCGAACCGCTCAGCGAGGACGTCGCCCTGACGCTCGCCCGCAGCACGGCTCCGGACGACGCGAACGACGGTGTCCTCGCGATCCTCGCGCAGGAGACCGGAGGCAACCCCGGCGTACTGCGCGAACAGCTCGCGAGCCTCACCCGCGGTCAGCTGATCGGCACCGAGCCGCTCGTACTGCCGCTCCGCCCCACCAAGACGACGGAAGCGATCGCCGCGACCGTGCTCGACGCCGCTGCGGGACGCGATCTGGACGTCCTCGCTCGGCTCGCGCTGGTCCCGACGGCCAAGGCCGCCACGTGGGACCGCGACGCACTCGACGACCTCGCGGACGCGGGACTCGTCGCCGTGCGGGGGCAGCACGTGGAGGTCGCGAACCCCCTCGTCCGCTCGTCGTTGTACTGGCGGACGCCCTCCCGGGAGCGCCGGGCCGCCCACACCGCCCTGGCGGAGGTCACGGCGGACACGGACGCACGAGCCCACGCCTGGCACCGCAGCTTCGTGGACGACGTCCCCGACGCCGTCGCGCTGCTCCGGGCCGCGCGGTCGTACGTCGTGGACGGCAACACCACCGCGGCGACGTCCCTCACCGAGCGAGCCCTGCTCGTCGGGGGCGGCACCGCGGACGAGCACGAGGCGCTGCTCGGCGTCGCCGAGGTCATGCTGGCGAACCGGCTCCTCAGCGCCGCCGCACGGTACCTCGCCGCGATCCGACCGTTCCGCGAGACGACCACCGAGGTCCGCCGGCTGCGCCTGCAGTACTCCGTCGAGTTCCTCAGCGGCGACGCCGTGCACGCGGACGAGCTGCTCCTGCCGGTCGACGCCGGCGACCCGGTGGAGACCGACGCCGTCGCGGGCCTGCTCGCGACCGTGGCGTGCTTCCGCGCCGAGGTGTGGGAGCTCGACCAGGCGCGGGACCTCCTGGCCCGCGCCGAGCCCTTCCTCGACTCGGCCTCCGCGCACACGCTGGAGATCACGGCGACGGCCCGCGAGCTCATCGCCGCCGTCGACGGGACCCTCCCGGCGGACGCGGACCTGCACGACGGGCTCTCGGCCTCCGTGTTGACGGGCATGTCCGACGCCGCCCTGCTGCTGCTCGCCCACGCCCTGAGCATCGGTGAGCGCTACCGCAGCGCCCGTCGGGTCTTCGCACTGGTCCTCGCCCGGGGTCCGCAGACGCCGCTCGTGTGGACGGAAGCGGCCCGCTACCTGTCCGCCGAGAACGAGGTGCGCTCCGGGAACTTCCGGCAGGCGCTCCGCGCGATCGACGTCTGGGAGGCCGGTTCCGCGGCGTCCGAGCGGTTCCGAGAGCCCTCGCGGGTGATCGCGATCGCCTGGCGCCACTTCGCGGAGGGTCGTTCCTCGGAGGCGCTCGACGTGCTGGACCGCTGCCTCGCGCAGCGCTCCACGAACCGGCTCTGGGGCGCGACGGCGAAGCTGCACGCGTTCCGTGGTCGGGTCCTGCTGCTCGACGGTCGGCTCGAGGAGGCCGCCGTCAGCCTCGAGGCGGCCGACGCCATCGGCCGTTCCCTGCGGAACCCCGCCGTGCTCCGGCACCTCGGAGACCTGGTGGAGGCGTACGCACGCCTCGGCCGGATCGACGACGCGCGGGCGATCACCGCCCGGCTGGCCGCGGACCACCACTCCCGGCCGTCGCGCTGGGGCGCGCTGGTCCTCGCGCGGAGCCTGGCGCTCGTCGCGGACGACACGACGCGCGAGACCGCGAGGCGTCGCGCGCTGGAGCTGTTCCAGCCGCACGACTCGCAGTACGAGCGGGCTCGCACCTTCGCGGCACTCGCCGCGGTCGGCACGGCCACCGAGCGTCCGCGGCTCGGCGCCGCAGCGGCGGCCGCGTACGAGGCCGCCGGCCTCCGGCGTCCGCTCGTCACGCCCGCCCCGTCGGTCGCGATGCCGTCGTTCGGCGGTTCGCTCCTCCGGTCCGGCCCGACGGGCTCGGCGCCGCAGCCCGGCACACCGCGGAGCGCGCCGGACGCGTCCGCAGCGCTGACGTCGCTGACCGCCGAGGAACGCGCCGTGGTGCAGAAGGTGACGGAGGGCTACCGCAACCGCGAGATCGCCTCGTCGCTCTTCATGTCGCAGCGCACGGTGGAGCTGCGGCTCACGCAGATCTACCGCAAGGTGGGCGCGCGCTCGCGCTCGCACCTCGTGGCGCTGCTCACCTGATCGCGGTCGCGACGCGACCACGCATCGGACGGGAGGT
>NZ_BACW01000113.1:0-7048 GCF_000333315.1 Curtobacterium sp. B8 | reverse complement strand
CTCCCCCTTGAGGAGCACGACGCTGCCGGTCTGCCGTGCGGCACGGAGCGCGGCGGCGGCCGGGTCGGCCTCGACCTCGTCGCGGGACTCGCCGAGGAGGGAGGCGGCTTCGCCCGCGTGCGGCGTGAGCACCGCGAGCGGGCCCAGGTCGACGAGCGGGATCGCACCGGCGTCGACGACGACCGGGACGCCGTCGTCGGAGGCGTGTCGGAAGGCGTCGGCGGTCGCATCGTCGAGGTCGTCGAGGGACGGGGCGGAGATGCCCGACCCGACGAGCCACGCCTGGACGCGTCCGACGCCGGACACGGACTCCGGTCGACGGGTCAGCACGTGGTCGGTGGCGCGCGCCGGACCGACGTAGCGGACCATGCCGACCCCGGTGTGCACGGCCGCGTCGACGCCGAGGACGGCCGCGCCCGGGTACCGGTCGGAGCCCGTCGCGACGCCGAGCACGCCGCGGCGGTACTTCGTCGACTCGCCGTGCGGCACGGTCAGCCAGCGGGCGGCGTCGGACGGGCGGAAGGGCACGGGGTCGCTCATCGTGCCCACAGTACGGTGGGGCGCATGAGCCTGTTCCTCCCCGGTCGCGTGGTGGTCTTCGACTACGGGGAGGTGATCAGCCGGACGCCGCACGCGTCCCGGGTCGCCCTCGTCGCTGCGACCGGTGTGCCGGGCGAGGAGCTGTTCCCGGTGTACCAGGAGCTCCGGCACGACCTCGACCGTGGCGACCTCTCCGTGCTGGCCTACTGGCGGGCGATCGGCGACCGGGTCGGGCGACGCTGGAGCGTCACGGACGTACACCGGTTCTGGGCGATCGACTTCACCGGCTGGTTCGAGGTCGAGCCGGAGACCCTCGCGCTCGTGGAGGAGCTGCACGACGCCGGCACCCGGCTCGCACTCCTGTCGAACGCCGGCTTCGACTTCGGCGACCCGTACCGCCGGTCGCCCATGGGATCGCTCTTCGAGACGGTCGTCGTGAGCGCCGAGGAGCACGTGCTGAAGCCCCACGCATCCATCTACCGCGACGCGTGCGCACGCCTGGGAATCACGCCCGCGCAGATGGTGTTCGTCGACAACAGGGCCGAGAACGCCGCCGGTGCGGAAGCGATCGGGGCGGTCGGCCACCACTACACGTCCCCCGCCGGGCTGCGGACCTTCCTGCAGGACCTGGCGACGACGACCCCCGAAGGAGCACCCGCGTGACGCACGCCCTGTTCGAGCCCATCACCATCCGCGACCTCACCGTCCGCAACCGCATCTGGGTGTCGCCGATGTGCCAGTACTCGGTCGAGGCGCAGGACGGCGTGCCCACCCCCTGGCACCTCGTGCACCTCGGGTCGTTCGCGAAGGGCGGCGCGGGTGCGGTCGTGGTCGAGGCGACCGGAGTCGTGCCGGAGGGCCGGATCAGCCCGCAGGACCTCGGGCTCTGGAACGACGAGCAGCGTGACGCGTTCCGTCCGATCGTCGACTTCATCCACTCGCAGGGAGCCGCCGCCGGCGTGCAGCTCGCCCACGCCGGCCGGAAGGCGTCGACGTTCCGCCCGTGGGAGTCCACGCGCGGCTCGGTGCCGGTCGAGGACGGCGGCTGGCAGACCGTCGCGCCCTCGCCCGAGGCGTTCGACGGCTACGCGGTCCCGCGGGAGCTCGCCGCGGAGGACGTCCGGGTGCTCGCCCTGTCCTTCGCCGCATCGGCACGCCGCGCGATCGAGGCCGGCTTCGACCTCGTCGAGGTGCACGCGGCGCACGGCTACCTCCTGCACCAGTTCCTGTCCCCGCTGTCGAACCACCGCGAGGACCAGTACGGCGGCTCGCTCGAGAACCGTGCCCGCGCCCTGCTCGAGGTGCTCGACGCGATCCGCGCCGAGGTCGGCGACGGCTTCCCCGTGGTGGTCCGGTTCTCCGCGACCGACTGGGTCGACGGCGGCCTGACGCTCGAGGAGACCACGCAGGTCGCGCGGTGGGCGGCCGAGCACGGTGCCGACCTCGCGGACGTGTCGACAGGCGGCAACGTCGCGAGCGCCCCGATCCCGGTCGGCCCCGGCTACCAGGTGCCGTTCGCCGCGGCCGTCAAGCGTGACGCGGGCATCGGCACGATCGCCGTCGGGATGATCTCCGAGGGGTTCCAGGCCGAGCAGATCGTCGCGACCGGGCAGGCCGACGTCGTGATGGTCGGGCGGGAGTTCCTCCGCGACCCGTCGTTCCCGCTGCGCGTGGCGGTCGAGCTCGGCGTGCACGTCGACTACGAGCCGCAGCAGTACCACCGAGCACGGGTGACCGCCTAGGACGACGAGGGGCAACTCGGGATGTTGTACATTACATACTTCACCTCGAGCAAGGAGCCCAGTTGTCCCACCCCCTCATCCGTGTGCAGCACGGTCGTCTCGCTGTCGTGACGGCGTGCATCGTCGGCGGAGCGCTGTCGGCGACCTCGGTGACGGGTGCCGTCGCGGCCCA
This sequence comes from Curtobacterium sp. B8, assembly GCF_000333315.1. Lineage (NCBI taxonomy): Bacteria > Bacillati > Actinomycetota > Actinomycetes > Micrococcales > Microbacteriaceae > Curtobacterium > Curtobacterium sp. B8. The sequence goes on along the minus strand of NZ_BACW01000113.1, from coordinate 4,594 downwards.
GCCGACCACGACCGCGACCGCGACCGCGCGGAGCGGCGCAGCCCAGGCGGCGCCGCTCCCCCGTGCCGCCCCGCCGTTGCACGCGGTCGCGACGTTCCTGCCCGACCGGTCGCGTGAGCTCGTGGTCGAGGGCAGCACCACGCCGGGCGACCGGGTCACCGTGACGTCCACGGACACGGACCTCACCGGGGTCGCAGCGACCGCCGACCCGTCCGGTGCGTTCCGGATCCCTGTGCCTGCCGAGCACCTCTCCGGGGAGCACGCGTTCCAGGTGTCCGACGCGGCCGGACCGTCCACGACGGTCGATGCCGACTTCGGCGACGCCGTCACGATCACCAGCCCGGCCGACGGCGCGGGCGGTGTGGACGTGCCGTTCACCGCGACGGGTACCGGAGAGCCGGGGTCCGACGTCTCGCTCACCTTCGACGACCACGTCGCGAGCGGTGCGGTCGCCACGGACGGACACTGGTCGATCCCCGTCGGTCCGGACCCCGTGTTCGCCGTGACGCACCCGACGGCCGACGACACCACGGTCGAGTACGGCGGCGACCTCCCGGCGATCGGCGGGACCGGGCTGCCGGGGTCGACTGCTCGCGTCGTGCTGCGTGACACCGCCTCCGGTCGAGCGGTCACGAAGACCGCGACGGTCGGGACGGACGCGCTCTGGAACCTCCCGCTCGACGACGACGACGTCGTGTTCCCGAACCGGTACGAGGTCGCTGCCACGGCGTGCGCCCCGACCTGCGGGACACCGACACCGCGCTTCACGCTGGCGGCCGCTGACGACGCCTTCACCATCGAGTCGCCCGCTGCCGGCGCGGTGGTCACCACCGACCGCTTCGTGACCTTCACCGGACGGGGCATCCCCGGAGCCCTCGTCGACCTGTCGGTGGGCGGCACGCCCGCCGACGGCCAGGCCCGCGTGCTGTCGGACGGCACCTGGTCCTTCACGACGGCGTTCGACGCCAGCACCGCGGGAGCGGTCTCGGTGCGTGCGGGCGGCGAGTACGGCAGCGCCACGTCGACGGTCGAGGTCCGCGTCGGCGACCCCGCCGCACAGCAGTTCGCGATCACGTCCCCGGTGGCCGGCTCGTCCGGTCCGGCGATGCCCGGCAACTACGTGATGGTCGAGGGAACCGGCCCGGCGGGCGAGCGCATCGTCCTCGGACCCGACTCGAGCACGACCCAGCGGACCGTCATCGGGGCCGACGGCACATGGCGCTTCCTGACCCGGCTGACCGGCACCGGCCCGCAGACCGTGACGGTCCGCCGCGCCGACGGGACGGACGCGCGCCGGTCGTGGACCACGACCGCGCGTCCGACGGCGACGGACACGTTCTCCGTCACGGCCCCCGTCGAGCGCCTCGGCGTCCTCGCCGGCTACGACCCCGTGGTGTACGCCGGGACGGGTCGGGCCGGGGGAACGGTCCGGCTGGAGGGCCGCTCGGAGACCGCCGTCGTCGGACCGGACAACACCTGGACGCTCGAGGTGCCGTACGACACCTCGACCGTGTGGGGCGTCACGACCTCGACGCTCGTCGGGCCCGACGGCGAACGGGTGACGCGGACCTTCTCGAACGACGTCGTCACGCAAGACCTCTTCCGCGGTCCGGACACGCCGGTCAACTTCTCGACCGTCGACCGTGACGCGGACGGCACCGTCCGCGCCGTGGGACCGGCGTACGACTTCCCCGTCGTGCACGACGAGTCCGGGGCGACCATCGGACGGTTCGATCTCATCCCGGGCACCTTCGACGCGTTCTTCGACTTCCGGGTCGGAGCGGGCACGCACCGTTTCCTCCTCGACGCCCAGGGGCACAACGACTACCGGCTCGAGTTCACGGCGCGCTGAGCCGGTCCCGGACCGGTGCCACGGGTCGTGCGGTCCCCGCGGGCCGCACGACCCGCACCTGTACGTCCTCACGGCTCCGACACCCCCGACGCAGTACCATGGTCAGCACTGTGGACGATCCTCCGAACGCATCTTCGCCCTCCCACTCATCCGCCGCTCACACAGTGAGCAGCCCCTCCCCGCACGTTCCGGGAGGTGAAGAATGAGTCCGATCGACGTCGTCATGCTGATCGGCGGGATCCTGCTGACCCTCGGCACGGGGGTCTTCGTCGCGTCCGAGTTCGCGCTCGTGAACCTCGACCGCGCCGACGTCGAGGCTCGGCGCGACCGCGGCGAGACCGGCCTCGCACCGGTCATCGGTGCGCTCAAGGTCACCTCGACGCACCTGTCCAGCGCGCAGCTCGGCATCACCCTGACGACGCTGCTCACGGGCTACCTGCTCGAGCCCTCGATCGCCACGCTGCTCGAAGCGCCCTTCCTCGCGCTCGCGTTGCCGGAGACCGTCGTCGAGACGGTCGGGTCGATCGTCGCGCTCGTCATCGCCACCCTGCTGTCGATGATCCTCGGCGAGCTCGTGCCGAAGAACTTCGCCCTCGCGCTGCCGCTGCAGACCGCGAAGCTCGTCGTCCCGCTGCAGATCGCGTTCACGACCGTGTTCAAGCCCGCCGTGGCCGTGCTCAACGGCACCGCGAACGCCGTCCTGCGGGCGATGGGCATCGAGCCGCAGGAGGAGCTCTCGGGCGCGCGCAGCGCCGAGGAGCTCACCTCGCTCCTCCGCCGCTCGGCGTCCGAGGGCTCGCTCGAACAGGACACCGCGACGCTCCTCCAACGGACGATCTCGTTCTCGGAGCTCGACGCCGGCGAGGTCATGACCCCGCGGCCCCGGCTCTCGACCATCCGGGTGTCGGACTCGGCCGCGGACGTCATCGCCCTCACCCGGCGGACCGGGTTCAGCCGCTTCCCCGTCATCGAGGAGGACGCGGACGACGTCGTCGGCATCGTGCACGTCAAGCAGGCCGTCGCCGTGCCCCGCGAGAAGCGTCCCGAGGTCCCGGTCGGCGCACTCATGACGGACGCCGAGCGCGTGCCCGAGACCATGCCCGGTGACGCCCTGCTCGCCGAGGTCCGCAGCCGCGGCTACCAGATGGTGATCGTCGTCGACGAGTACGGCGGCACCGCCGGGGTCGTCACGCTCGAGGACCTCGTCGAGGAGCTCGTCGGCGAGGTGTCCGACGAACACGACCGGCTCCGCATCGACGTCGTCCGGTCCCGCGGCTGGCTGACCTTCCCCGGACTCCTGCGCCCCGACGAGCTCGAGGACCGCGCGGGGGTGACGGTGCCGGAGGACGGCGCGTACGAGACCGTCGGCGGGTTCATCATGTCGACGCTCGGGCGTCTGCCGGTCGTCGGTGACGAGGTGGCGATCGACGGGGGTGTGTTCCGCGTCGAGCGCCTCGACGGCCGCCGCGTCGACCGCATCCGCTGGACACCGACCGCGCCGGAGCCCGCCGTGGCGGCCGCCGAGTCGGCACCCACCGCGTCGACGTCGACCGCGTCGCGCACGGCCGGTCGCCGGAAGACCTCGCAGTCCCCCGCGACCGGCATCATCATCCCCGCGACCCGGTCGACCCCGACCGTGGACGACACCTCCGCGAAGGGCGGCACCCGATGATCCCCGTCACCGTGCTCGCCGCCGGCGGGTCCGCCTCGACGACCTCCGACTGGTGGGGCATCTTCTGGCTCGTCGTCCTCCTGCTCGGCAACGCCTACTTCGTCGCGGCCGAGTTCGCCGTGATCTCCGCCCGACGCTCGCAGATCGAGCCGCGTGCCGAGGCCGGGTCGAAGGCGGCGCAGATGACGCTCTGGGCGATGGAGCACGCCACGCGCATGCTCGCCACCACCCAGCTCGGCATCACGGTCTGCTCGCTGCTCATCCTCAACGTGTCCGAGCCGGCGATCCACCACCTGCTCGAGGGCCCGCTGCACCTGACCGGCTGGAGCGTCGAGGTCATCGGCGTCGTGGCGTTCGTGTTCACGCTGCTGCTCGTGTCGTTCCTGCACGTCGTGTTCGGCGAGATGGTCCCGAAGAACATCTCGTTCTCGATGCCCGACCGCGCCGCGCTCATGCTCGTCCCGACGCTCTGGTACATCGGCCACGGCCTGCACTGGGTCGTCGTCGGCCTGAACGAGGCCGCGAACGGCGTCCTGCGCCTGTTCAAGGTCGAGCCGAAGGACGAGGCGGTCAGCGCCTTCACCGTGGAGGAGGTGCAGACCATCGTCGAGCAGTCCCGCCGTGAGGGCACGCTGGTCGACGACGGCGGGACCCTCCGGATGGCGTTCGAGTTCACCGAGAAGCAGGTCCGCGACGTCGCCGTGCCGATGGCGGAGCTCGTCACCCTGCCGGAGGACGCCACCCCCGGCGACGTCGAGCGGGCGGTCGCGCAGCGCGGCTTCTCGCGGTACGTGCTCGTCGGCGAGGACGGCTCCCCCACCGGTTACGTGCACGTGAAGGACGTCATCGACCTCCGCCCCGACGAGTACGACGACCCGGTGCCGCCGAAGCGCATCCGGCAGCTCATCTCGCTGTACACCGAGACCGACCTCGAGGACGCCCTCGCGACCATGCGCGGCGCCGGCCGCCACGTGGCCCGCGCGTTCGACGCGGAGGGTCGCACGCTCGGCGTCCTGTTCCTCGAGGACATCCTCGAGGAACTCGTCGGCGAGGTGGAGGACGCGACGCGA
>NZ_BACW01000114.1:0-5003 GCF_000333315.1 Curtobacterium sp. B8 | reverse complement strand
CACTTGTCCGCAACCGTGTACGGACGGAAGAAGTGTCCTGACTGCAGGAGCTCGTCGCAGCTGGAGAGGAGTGACCAGGCCCGGTTCTTGTGCTGACGCTTGAAAGACGGAATCCACTCCGAGTACGACTCACCCGGCAGGCAGACCTTTGCGCTGAACGTCACTTCTTCCGCACCGTTCATCGTCGCGATCGCCTCTACTCGATGTGGTGCTGCTCGACCTCGACCTCAAGGACTCGATCCCGGTCTCGCTGAAGATCTCGACGCTCAAGACCGCCGGGGTGAAGACCGTCGTGATGAGCACGTACTCCGAGCCCAACGTCGTCCGCGAGGCGCTGGCGGCCGGCGCGCTCGGCTACCTCGTGAAGAGCGAGGACGCCGAGATGATCGTCGAGGCGATCCGCTCGGCCCAGCGCGGCGAGCAGTACGTCTCCGCCGAGCTCGACCTTGCCATCAACTCCGGCGACGTCGGCGGCGTGCCGAAGCTCAGCGCCCAGGAGCGCCGCGTCATGGCCCTCTACGGCGGCGGCGAGCCGGTGAAGAGCGTCGCGTACCAGCTCGGGATCTCCGAGGAGACCGCGAAGAGCTACCTGAAGCGCATCCGCGAGAAGTACCGTGTCGCCGGCTTCGACGTCGGCACCAAGGTGGCGCTCCGGAAGCGGGCGATCACCGACGGCATCATCGTGCAGGACGGCAGCCCGCTCGGCCTGTAGTCGCCCGGGTCGCAGCCCGCTCAGGCGGCAGCCCGCTCGGTGCGACGCGTCCGCACCGTTGCACAACCGAAGTCACCCAGCACCGCGCAACCGCGTGGTTCGGGGTGACTTCGGTTGTGCGAGCGCGAAGCGCGCCGACAGTGGACGCTGACGACCGCGCCGACAGCGGACGCCGACGACCGCGGCGCGCCGACGGCGACGGCGGCGCCGCGGCGTCCGTCGCGCCGGCGTCAGACGGTGGGCACCGGCGCGGTGATCGGCCCGGTGGACGGGTGCGAGGAGCGGAGCGCGGCACGAGCGCCCGACCGACGCTCCACGCCGTAGCTGATCGCCGTGACACCGACGCCGAGCAGCGCGAGCACGATACCGAGCCACGCCGGGGCGAGGAAGCCGAACCCGGCAGCGATCACCGCGCCACCGAGCGCCGCGCCGAGCGAGTTGCCGATGTTGAACGCCGAGTGGTTGAGCGCCGCGGCGATCGTGCGCGCGTCACCGGCGACGTCCATGAGCCGCGACTGCACGGCCGGCGGGATCGCGGACGACGTGGCGCCCAGCAGGAACGCGCCGGCGACCATGCCGACCGTCCACTGCGCGGTCAGCACGGTGAGGAGCAGTGCACCCACGAGCGCCAGCAGGCCGACGTAGATCGTCCGCTTCACGCTGTGGTCGGCCAGGTGTCCGCCGACGACACCACCGACCACCATGCCCAGCCCCACGACGACGAGCACGAGCGGGACCGCGGACTCGCTGAGCCCGGTCACGTGCTGGACCAGCGGCGAGATGTACGAGTACACCGCGAAGAAGCCGCCGAAGCCGATCGCCCCGAGGCCCATCACGATCCAGAGCTGCGGCTCCGGAACGCGCAGAGCTCCCGACCGATGGTGGCGTGCTCGTCCCGGGGCGACCGGGGCACGAAGGCCGCCACGGCGAGGAACGTCGCCCCGAACAGCGCCGCGACGACGCCGTACGCGGTGCGCCAGCCCGCGACCTGGCCGACCCAGGTGATCGCCGGGACACCGACGACGTTCGCGACGGACAGGCCGAGCATCACCATCGCGATGCCCTTGCCGCGCTTGCCGGGGCCCATCATGTCCCCGGCGACGATCGACGCGATGCCGAAGTAGGCCCCGTGCGGGAGTCCGGCGACGAACCGCGCGACGAGCACGAGACCGAACGTCGGCAGGACCGCGCTCGCGACGGTGGCCAGGACGAAGCCGACGAGCAGCACGAGGACGAGTCCCTTGCGCGGGAACTTGGCGGACATCGCCGCGATCGTGGGCGCGCCGACGACGACCCCGAGTGCGTAGGCGCTGACGATCCAGCCCGCGTGGGCGACACCGGCGTCCGGGTCCGCCGCGTACTGGCCCGGCAGGAGCGCCGCCGCGATGTTCGGCAGGAGCCCCATCGCGACGAACTCGGTCGAACCGATCGCGAACCCACCGAGGGCGAGGGCGACGAGCGCGGCAGTGCGGCGCGCAGGCGTGAGGTTGGTCATGGTGCCTGTTCTCGGACGGGAGGTGGGTCGAGCGGGGCGTCACGCGCTCGAGGTGTCGCGCGTTCCCTGCCGACCGGCTCGCCGTCGACGGTGGGCACCAGCACTCGGAGGGCGTCCCGGTTCGGCGTCGAACGGGTGACGGGACGGCCGGGCCGACCCGCTCCCAGCAGTGTAGAACGCTCCAACGGCCGGACGGAAGACGACAGGCCGAATCGATTCGACCGACACCCGGCGCCCTCGGGCGACCTCGACGGGCCAGCCGGTGGGTCAGGCCGCGCGGCGCTCCGTGGTGCTCGGGGCGGCAGCCGCGGACTCGGGCAGCTCGTCCCGGTGGACCCAGCCCGCACCGCACTCGGAGCAGGTCGCCCAGGCGTGCTCGCCGGCGTCGTCCACGTCGATGACGACCGAACGCAGGTCGCAGTCGGGGCACCAGCCGTCGTGCATCATGAGCAGCTCCTCGTCGTCGTGCGGACGCCTGTCGCGTCCGTCACCGACAGGAGACACCCGACCACCGACATCTGCGGGAGGCGTGCGGCGTGTCGTCGGCGCGCAGAGCGGTCGATCAGCACACCCACCCGCGACCAGCGCGAGCACGCGCACGCTCAGCGGTCCAGCGCCGCCTCGAGCCGCTCCACCTTGCCGTCGATCTCCCCCGTGTGCCCGGGCCGGATGTCGGCCTTGAGCACGAGCGACACCCGCGTGCCGAACGGTGCGACGGCCTCGGTCGCACGCTTCACGACGTCCATCACCTCGTCCCACTCCCCCTCGAGCTCCGTGAACATCGACGAGGTGCGGTTCGGCAGGCCGCTCTCGCGGACGACCCGCACGGCGGCGGCGACGGCGTCGTGCACGGACCCGTCCTCGGTTGCGGCGGGACCACCGGACGGTGCGACGGAGAACGCGACGATCATGCGTCCATCCTGCCCGGCTCGAGCCGGGAACGCGACGACGGAGCAGCGGACGCCAGCGACCCCCGCGCCCGCCCCCGCGCCCCGAGCCGCACGAGCTCGACGACACCCCACACCAGCACGACGACCTCGAGCACGTTCCGGAGCGTCAGCACCACGAGGATCCACGGCTGCACCGTCAGGACCTGGTCGTAGTAGCCCGGGTAGACGAGCTGCGTCAGGAAGGCCATCGGGAGCGCCAGCAGGGCCAGCGGCAGGAACCGCCTCGCGCTCGGCCGGCCCGCGACGAGCCCCCACACGACCGGCACGGCGAACCAGCCGATGTACTGCGGGGACCCGACCTTGTTCGTCGCGACGAGCGCGGCGACGAGCACGAGTGCGAGCAGCGGCGCGGCCTGGGTCCGGGAGGCACCCCGCCGGACCGCCCGGAGCGCCAGCACGACCCCGGCGAGCACCACCAGGGCCATGAGGGGCGTCGACACCGCCGCCGCCGCGTGGGTGCCGGCGCCGGACACCTCGAAGGTCAGGATCTCGCGGTCGTAGTAGACGGCGGCCCCCGGCACGCGGGCGGCGGCAGCCCACAGGAACGGGGTCGCGAGGGGCGACTCGATCTGGAGCGCCCGACCGCCCTGCTCCCCGATGAACGAGAACAGGAAGGGCGCACCGCCGTAGAGCACGTCCACGAGCACGATGAGCGCCGTGGTCACGAGCGCACCGACGACCACGCCCCACCGACGTCCGCGCCGCACGAGCGCCAGGACGCCCACGAGCGCGGCCGGCCACACCTTGGTCCACGCGGCGGCGGTGAACAGCACGGACGCGACCGCCGGACGGGTGGCGACGAACGCGACCCCGGCGAGCGCGAGCACGGTCGCGATGCTGTCGATCCGGCCGAGCGCGATCGGGCCGAGGGCGAGCAGGAAGACGAGCCACCACCAGACGACACGGACCCGTGCCGCACCGACCCAGGTGCGGTGCCGCCAGAGCAGCAGGCACGCCGCGGCGTCGAGGAGCACCACGAGGACGAGCCAGCCGGTCCCGATCGCGGCGACGCCGCCGAGCGCCGCGGCCGCCATCGGCACGATCGCGAGGATCGGGTACACCCAGGCCTCGTCGACGCCGACCCAGAAGTGCGACTGCTGCCCCGTCTCGATCCACCGTCGGTAGGTGATGGTCACGTCGCCGAGCGGGAGGTTGGCGGACACCGTGGTCAGCCACCACAGCGCGGCGTGCACGGCGACGAAGGCCGCTCCGAACAGGACGGGCTCGACCCAGGCTCTCCGCTGCACCGGACGAGCGTACCGACCCGCACCCATGGTGCACCGGGGAGCGCGTCGCCGGGCGCGACCCGACGGCCGGCCTGGAGGCACGGGGCGAGCCCGCCACGGGCCTCCCGGCCGTCTCGTGGTCACGTCACGACCGACGCGGGACGGCCCTGATGGTCACCTCGCGACCGACGCGCGACGACCGCACCGCTGTCGTGCGACGACGACACCGTCGCCACACGGCGGCCGAGGTCCTGCCGGGCGGTGGTCAGGCCGCGTCGCCGTCGACCGCGAGGTCGCGGACGACGCCGGGCAGCTGCTCCACGAGCGCCGTGATCGGGAAGGGCCCGCCACGGGAGGCGCGGCGCGCCGCGAGCCCGTGCACGACCGCGGCCGTGGCGGCGAGGTGTGCGAGGTCCGACGGCGTCAGCGCGCTGCCCGCCGCCTCGACGGCGCCCTGGCGGCCCGCGACGAGCGCACCGAGCACGCCGCCGAGCGCGTCGCCGGCGCCGGCGGTCGCGAGCCAGGGGGTCGCCGAGGACGCGACGAGCGCGACGCCGCCGTCCGGGGTCACCACGTGGGTGCGCTCCCCCTTGAGGAGCACGACGCGCCGGTCTGCCGGC
>NZ_BACW01000115.1:0-1118 GCF_000333315.1 Curtobacterium sp. B8 | reverse complement strand
CTTGAGCCAGGACCACTGCTCCGTGGTGGCACCACCGGCGAAGGCGGTCAGGACGAGGTCGGCGGGGCTGTGCAGGCCGACGAGCTGCACCACGAGGGACCGTGCGACGTCGTCGGCGGCGAGCCCGGTGCCCGCGACCCCGATCGCGCCGGCGCGCTCGAACGTCTCGACGACGGGGACCGGCCCGACCGTCGCGTACTCGTCGGCCAGGGCCTCGGCGCGGTTCCAGTCGTCGACGCTGCCGGAGTTCTTCGACGGCAGGGTCACGGTGGACCGGGAGGGCTGCGTGCCGGCGCCGAAACGGACCTCGAGGAAGGTGGTGTGCTCGGGCTTCCGCGTCCAGAGGAGCGTGCTGCGCTCGCGCATCGCGGCGGTCACGGCGGTCGGGTCCGGCGATTCGGCGGCGCGAGCCTCGAGCTCGTGCTCCCGCTCGGCGGCGAGTCTGCCGCGGGCGTCGCGCAGGGACTCCTCGAAGCGCTCCCGCTCGTCGCGCTTCCGCCGTCGCGTCTGGACCCGCTGGTCGATCCACGTGCCGATCATGATGATCGGCGACAGCGCGATGAAGACCAGCGTGTACGGCTGCTTGGTGACGAGGAAGAGCACCCCGCCGAGGATGATCGGCGCGAGGATCGCGATGACGGGCAACCGCGGCTTCTCCCCCGGGACGGGGATCTCCGGCAGGGTGACGTGCTTGCCGCGGTACGCGGGCTCGACCCGGGGCGAGCGCGAGAACTCGGTGTCGTCGGGGGTGGTCCCCGCTGCCGTCGGCGTGACCGTTCCGGTCGCCGACGTGCCCGGCAGCGGTGCGATGCGCAGGGTCGTCCCGCCGAGCTGGACCACGTTGGTGGGGTCGAGGAACGACCGCGCGACGAGACGGCCGTCGACGGCGACGCCGTTCGCGGAGTTGAGGTCGACGACCTCGACCGTGTCGCCGACGGTGATGGCGGCGTGCCGGCGGGACACCTGGTCGTCGTCGGCGAGGGAGACCTGCGCCATGGCGTCGCGGCCGACCAGGTTCACCCCGCGCGACAGCAGGTACTCGTGGCCGGCCTCGGGCCCGGTCAGCACCTGGAGGAGGGCCGCGGGCGCGTCCTCGACGTCGTCACCGCGGCGGCGGT
>NZ_BACW01000116.1:0-5809 GCF_000333315.1 Curtobacterium sp. B8 | reverse complement strand
CGAGTGGCCCGTGGTCAGGCCCTGCTGTCGGAGCTCGTCCTCGAGGCGCTGGAGCGGCACCCCTGCCTGCACGGTGGCCTGCATGTTCTCGGGGTCGATGCGCAGCACCGCGTCCATGCGGGAGCAGTCCAGCACGATCGTGTCCACCACGCTCGTCTCGAGGCCGCCCTCGGTGCCGGTGCGACCGGTCCGCGGGACGACGTTGACGAGGTGCTCGTCGGCGAAGGCGAGGACGGCGGCGACGTCCTCGGTGGACTCCGCGTTGACGATGGCGACGGGGGTCGGGGCGTCGTGGATGCCGTGCACCGCCTGGTACTTCTTGAAGCGGTCGACACTGGCGTCGAGCAGGTGCTGCTCGTCGGTGTCGATCTGCTCGGGGCGGACGACGGTGGCCAGGTGGGCGAGGATCTCGGCCCGGTCGAGGGTGGCGATCGATTCGATCATGGTGGTGGTCCTTCCGGTGGTGCGGTTCGTTGCGCTGGATGCGGTTCGTTGCGCTGGGTGCGTGGCTGGGGTGCCGTCGGACGGGAGGCGCGTGGCGGGGTCGTCGCGCGCCGTGCGTCCGCCGGGTGGTCGCGCTAGCGGACCAGGTATCCCCCGTCGACGGTCAGCGTGTGGCCGTTGACGTAGTCGGAGGCGCGGGAGGCCAGGAAGACCGTCGCGCCCATGAGGTCGGCGACGTCGCCCCAGCGCCCGGCCGGGATGTGGTCGAGGACGCGCTGGTTCGTCTCGGGGTTCGACCGGGTCTGCTCGGTGATCTTCGTGGCGAAGTACCCGGGCGCGATCGCGTTCACCTGGACGCCGTGCTGCGCCAGCTCGTCGCAGTACGCCTTCGTGAAGCCGACGATCCCGTGCTTCGTCGCCGCGTAGGCCGGGGACCACTGGCCGCCGAGGAACGCGAACAGCGACGCGATGTTGATGATCTTCCCGGAGCCCTGCGCGACGAAGCGCTTCGCGACCGCGTGGCCGAGGGCGAACGGCGCGGTGAGGTTGACCGCGACCATCGGGTCCCACTTGGCGCGGTCGAACGCCTCGACGTCGTCGAGCAGGCAGATGCCCGCCGAGTTCACCAGCACGTCGATGCCGCCGAGGGCACGCTCGCACTCGGCGACGATCCGCTCCGGGGCGTCGGGCGCGGTGAGGTCGACCTCGAGGAACGCGTACCGACGTCCCTCGGCCTCGACGAGCTCGCGGGTCGTGCCGTCGTCGTCGACGACGCTCGGCACGAAGACGTCCGCGCCGGCCTTGGCGAGGGCGAGCGTGAACGCCTGGCCGAGGCCCGAGTTCCCGCCGGTGACGACGGCGCGCTTGCCCGCGAGGGAGAAGAGGTCCAGCGAGAAGTCGCGGATGTCCATGGGGAGGGGTCCTTTCGTGGTGGAGGTCAGGCCGCGGCGACGACGGCGTCGTCCTGCGGGCGGCGTGCACGGTCACGGGCGCGGAGGCGCATCGTGACCGTGGTGGTGACGACGCCGAGGAGTGCCGCGCCGAGCAGGACGGCGAACATCGTCGTGTAGCCGCCGCCCTGCTGCGGGACGTCGTTCGCGGGGTCGCCGACCCACCAGGCCGCCAGGGCGGGCAGGAACGCGTCCGGCAGGTAGGCGATGCCGGACGCCAGCCCGATCACGCCGCCGCGCTGGGCGAGCGGGACCTCGACCTCGCCGACCTGGGCCCAGTAGACGCCGCGCGCGGTGAACACCGCGAGGCACATCACGACCATGAGCACGACCGCGACCCAGACGAGCGCGGGCCGCTGGGGCACGAGGAGGAACCCGAGCGCGCTCGCGGCGGCGACGACGAACGCCCAGCGCAGGAACGCCGGCGACGACTTCGTCCAGCGGGCGACGAGCGCGCCGCCGGCCGGTCCGCCGAGGATCTGGAAGACGTAGGTGCGGACGACGCCGATCGCGCCGAGGAGCACGACGGGCACCGCGTAGCCGTACTGCAGCAGCGGCGTCAGGTACCCGAGCAGCGTGTAGAAGCAGTACATCAGCATGATCGAGGCACCGATCAGCCAGGTGTACCTGTTCCGCGCGGCCGCGACGAGCTGGCGGAGCGAGACGGCCTGCTTCCCGACGCCGTCGAGCGCGGCCCGGTCGACCCGCACGACGAGCAGGACCAGCACCGCGAACACGAGGCAGAGCACGCCGTAGATCCGCATCACCGCGAGGACGCCGGCGGACTCGGCGATCGCCGCGGCCACGACGGCGGCGCCGACGAACCCGACCACCGTCGACGTGATGCCGCGGATGCCCTCGAGCCAGCCGAACAGCCACCCCTGCTCGTCCGCCGAGCCGAGCATCGACACGAGCTTGACCAGCGACGACCAGTAGAGGCCCATGCCGAGCACCGCCATGAACACGTGCGCCACGACGACGCCGGTCTCGTCCGGCACGGTCGACAGCCAGAGGTCGACGACCCCCATGCCGGCCAGTGCGACCACGATGAGGACCTTCGGCGAGAACCGGTCGGCGAACCACCCGCCGCAGAAGTACATGACCACGGCGACGGCGCCGAAGATGCTCGTCACCTCGCCGTAGCGCTGGATCGAGAGACCGAGGGCGTGCGCCGTGTCGGCGAGGAAGACGAACCGGATGTAGGCGACCTGGAAGATCGCGCCACCGGTCATCGACAGGACGATGAAGCTCGTCAGTCTGCGGGACTTGGTCAAGACCACTCCTTCGTGGTGATCGGGGGACAAAAAAAGAACAGCGACACCCCAGCGCTGGTGCGCTGCGGGTGCCGCTGTTCTCTGAGGTCTGGAGCGACTGCCGTCCTCGGGCGGACGGCCGATCTGCAGTTGTGGTGATCCGCGATATGCCGGATACGGGGTGAACGCTACCCCAGGTCGGTCGGACGGCACAACCTGCTCCCGACTCCCGGGTGGCGCTCGGCACGCGGACGTGCATAATGATCAGGCCCGGAATGTGAACGTGCACATCGACGTGCCACGACACCGGGCGGGAATGAGCAGCAATGGCGTCGACGCGAGCACAGCAGTCGCGTGCGCCCAGCATCCGCGACGTCGCACGGGTCGCCGGGGTCTCGCACCAGACGGTCTCGCGGGTCCTGAACAACTCCGACGCCATCCGCGCCGAGACGCGCGACCGGGTCCTCGCGGCGATGGAGCAACTGCAGTACCGGCCGAACCGGGCCGCGCGGGCGCTGGTGACGAGCCGGACGCACACCATCGGGGTCCTGACCGCACGCCGCGCCCACTACGGACCCGCGGTCGCGTTGCAGGCGATCGAGGACGCGGCGGTCGCCCGCGGGTACAACGTCACGACCTCGACCCTGACCGAGACGACCGACGAGGCGGTGCGCGAGAGCATCCAGCGTCTGCTCGACCTCGACGTCGAGGGCATCGTCGTGATCGCCCCGCAGCAGAAGGTGTTCGACCTCATCGAGGAGCTCGGCATCCGGACGCCCTACGTCACGATGCGCGCGAGCGTCGGCGAGGACCCCACCGCGCTCTGGGTGGACCAGATGGAGGGCGCCCGGCTCGCCACCGCGCACCTGCTCGACCTCGGACACGAGTACGTCCGGCACATCGCCGGGCCGCAGGACTGGATCGAGGCGGACGCGAGGATGCAGGGCTTCCTCCGGGAGATGTCCGACCGCGACATGCCCGTCGTGGCGCCGATCCTCGGGGACTGGACCGCCGACTTCGGCTACCACGCCGGCCGGGAGCTCCTCCGTTGGCGGGACTGCACCGCGGTGTTCTGCTCGAACGACCAGATGGCGCTCGGGCTCATGCACGCCGCGCGCTCCTACGGGTTGGACGTGCCCGGCGACCTCTCGGTGGTGGGCTACGACGACATCCCCGAGGCGAAGCACTTCTGGCCGCCGCTGACGACCGTGCAGTCGACTTCGCCGAGCTCGGGCGGCGCTGCGTGGACCTCCTGCTCCCCCGCGACGACGAGCAGCTCCGGCCGATCGACATCGTGCCGCAGCTCGTCGTCCGCGGCTCGACGAGCGCGCCGCGCTCACGCTGACGCGCCCTGGCAGCGGTCGCCGACGCGCCCCACGCGACGGCCTGGAGGCGCATGCCGGGGCCGCCCCGCGCCTCCCGGCCGGACCGTGCGGAAGTCCGCATCCGCGCGCCGCACCACCCCACACCGGGGGACGTGACGCGGCGCGTTCCGCCGCTCGACGCGGGCCGTTACACAAACGCGACAAAGACGAATTGACAGCATCGGGACCCCTGTGCGTAGGATTGCCCCCGTTCCAGCCGATGTGACCGTTCACATGGACCGTCACACGGCAGGGGCACCGGACGCGACAACGGGGTCCACGCAGGTGACTGCGCCCCCGCTGCCGCAGTGTCAACCCGAATGACTGCCGCGCTGGAGCGGCAGAAGGAGATGCACCGTGGCGTCAACCCCACAGGGCCCCGACCAGGTCGAGGACCCCCTCGCGACGAGGTCGGTGACCGCAGCCGAGACCATCCTCGAGATGCGGTCGATCACCAAGGAGTTCCCGGGCGTGAAGGCCCTCTCCGAGGTGTCGCTCACCGTCCGTGCCGGCGAGATCCACGCGATCTGCGGCGAGAACGGTGCCGGCAAGTCGACCCTGATGAAGGTGCTGTCGGGCGTGTACCCGTACGGCACCTACGACGGCGAGATCGTCTACGAGGGCGAAGAGGTCCGGTTCAAGGACATCAAGCAGTCCGAGCAGGCCGGCATCGTCATCATCCACCAGGAGCTCGCGCTCATCCCGGAGCTCTCGATCACCGAGAACCTCTTCCTCGGGAACGAGCCGTCGAAGTTCGGCGTGATCGACTGGACGAGCGCCCAGCTCCGCGCCCAGGACCTGCTCGCCCGTGTCGGCCTGGACGAGGACCCGGACACGCAGATCAAGAACATCGGCGTCGGCAAGCAGCAGCTCGTCGAGATCGCCAAGGCCCTGCACAAGGACGTCAAGCTCCTCATCCTCGACGAGCCGACCGCGGCGCTCAACGAGAACGACTCGCAGCACCTGCTCGACCTCATCGTCGGGCTGAAGTCCAAGGGCATCGCGAGCATCATCATCAGCCACAAGCTCAACGAGATCGAGCAGATCGCGGACGAGATCACGATCATCCGTGACGGCAAGACGATCGAGACCCTCAACGTGAAGGGCGACGGCGTCAACGAGGACCGCATCATCCGCGGCATGGTCGGCCGCTCGCTCGAGAGCCGTTTCCCGGACCGCACCCCGAAGATCGGCGAGACCTTCTTCGAGGTCCGCAACTGGACCGTGCAGCACCCGCTCGACCCGTCGCGCCTGGTCTGCAAGGGCTCGAACTTCCACGTCAAGCGCGGCGAGATCGTCGGCTTCGCCGGCCTCATGGGCGCCGGCCGGACCGAGCTCGCGATGAGCATCTTCGGTCGGTCGTACGGCACCTGGCTCGGCGGCGAGATCATCAAGGACGGCCGCGAGATCAAGGTCGCGAACGTCCAGCAGGCGATCGAGAACGGCATCGGCTACGTCTCCGAGGACCGCAAGGCGCTCGGTCTCAACCTGCTCGACACGGTGAAGCGGTCGACGGTCTCGGCGGACCTGCCGAAGATCTCGAAGGCCGGCGTCGTCGACTCTCTCGAGGAGTACAGCGTCGCCGAGCGCTACCGGAAGCTGCTCCGCACGAAGGTGCCGACGGTCGAGGAGAACGTCGGCAAGCTCTCCGGCGGGAACCAGCAGAAAGTCGTCCTGTCGAAGTGGATGTTCACCGNNACCCGACTGCTCATCCTCGACGAGCCCGACCGCGGCATCGACGTGGGCGCGAAGTTCGAGATCTACGGCATCATCCAGCAGCTCGCGGCGAAGGGGAAGG
>NZ_BACW01000117.1:0-1053 GCF_000333315.1 Curtobacterium sp. B8 | reverse complement strand
CGGTGGACCGCGCACTGCTCCGCTACGACCGGCAGGGCGACGAGCACTACGACGTCATCAGTGCGTTCATCAAGTCGGTGCGGGGGAGCGATGTCGACGCTGCGCTGCACTACCTGGCTCGCATGATCGAGGCGGGCGAGGACCCGCGCTTCATCGCCCGTCGGATCATCATCTCCGCGTCCGAGGACATCGGCATGGCCGACCCGCAGGCGCTGCCGATCGCCGTGGCGGCTGCGCAGGCGGTGCAGTTGATCGGCATGCCCGAAGGGCGCATCCCGTTGGCCGAGGCGGTGGTGTACCTCGCGACCGCGCCGAAGTCGAACGCCGCCTACAACGGGGTGAACGAGGCGATGGCGGACGTCAAGGCGGGGCGGATGGGCGTGGTGCCGACCCACCTCCGTGACGCGCACTACCCGGGGGCGAAGCGCCTCGGGCACGGCAAGGGGTACGTCTACTCGCACGACGCTGAGCACGGGGTGGCGAAGCAGCAGTACCTCCCGGACGCGCTCGAGGGCACCGAGTACTACACCCCGACCACGAACGGCTTCGAGCGCGAGGTCGGTCCCCGGCTCGAACGTCTCCGGAAGATCACCCGCGGCGAGTAGGCGCGGCGGTGGTCCGGCGCCCGACTTGCTGCTATCGTTGGTCCGCCTACGTCCTGGTCCTCGAGCACGGCTGCGTCGAGGACAGAGTGCCACTCCGGTGGCACGGGGGCAGAGGTTCGGACTGTAGCCGTCCGATCCCACAGGCTCATCCCTCTGGATCCCGTCGTCGGGACCGGTCCTTCCCGTGTGTCTCGTGCGCACGGAGGGCGGTGCCCCTCGAGTATTCAGTTCAGACAGAGAAAAGGACCCTGTGTCTACCAAGTCACGCACCCGTAGCAAGACCCGCCTCTCGCGCGCGCTCGGCATCCCGCTGACGCCGAAGGCGGCCCGGTACCTCGAGAAGCGCCCCTACGGCCCCGGTGAGCACGGCCGCACCCGCCGTCGTGCGGACAGCGACTACGCCGTCCGTCTCCGTGAGAAGCAGCGTCTGCGCGCCCAGTCGGCTCCG
>NZ_BACW01000118.1:0-3300 GCF_000333315.1 Curtobacterium sp. B8 | reverse complement strand
GGTGCGCTCGTCGGACCCGAGCGTCGAGGCGGGGTGCTGGCTGCGACGTTCCTCATCGCCTACGCGGGTCTGACGGTCCCGGTGGTCGCGGTCGGTGCGGCGCTGCTCGTGCTCCCGACGCTCTCGGTGCTGGTCGGGTACGTCGTGCTCGTGGCGGTGCTCGCCGTCGTCGCCGGGCAGCGGCTGGCCGCGCGCGCCTGAGTCCCGGGAGCCCGCAGGTCCTGCGGGCACTGCGGTCGCCTGCGGCACCGCGGGTAATCGCGGGTCCCTGCGGCCCGCAGGCGTCCGGTCCCGGCCGGGAGGCGCGGAGCCGGTCCGGCATACTGGCCGCATGCCCCAGAAGCGCCGCCGGTCCGTCATCACCGGGGTCGCGGCCGTCCTCGCAGCGGGTCTGCTCGCGGGCGGGCTCGCCCTCACCGCCGATCGCAGCGTCGACGAGCCGGTCATCGCCGAGGGGCCGTCGGCCGCGGGGACCACCTCGGGGAACGAGGGCGTCGTGGTCATCACCCGCGACGGCCCCGACCTGCCCGGCGCGGACGTCCTCGACGGGTGCGCGTCCGACGACCGGCAGCTCGTGGCGCAGTACGACACCGATGCCCTCGGGCGGGTCGTGCTGCAGTGCGGCAACCCGAGCCAGGGCTACGAGCACATCCGGGCCCGGCACGAGCAGGACTGGACCGAGGTCCTCGCGGGCCGTGGCTCCCGGGACTGGGACGACGCCATGCTGACCGCGGTCCGGACGGCCCTGACGTCGCCGCGCTCCGGGTACCCGGAGGACGCCGGCGACGGCAAGGTCTGCTTCGCCGCCCCGGTGTCGTTCGACGACGGATCGCGGCCGGATCGCGAGCCGTTCGTCAAGGTCATCGTCTCCGCCACCACCGACCGGGTGATCACGGCGTACCCGACGCGCACCGACGGCTGCTGACCGTCGCGGGCGCGGCCCCGCTGTCCCCGCTCCCGCCGTCGCCGTCGCCGCTGTGGTGCGACGCAGCCGTCGTCGTGCGACAGCGGACACGTCGTTCGTTGCGGGCGCGGGCAGTCGCCGTCGCTGCGGTGCGACGCCGCCGTGGTCGTGCGACAGCGGCCGCGTCGTTCGTTGCGCGCGCGGGCAATCGCCGCGGCTGCAGTACGCCGTCCCCGCCACCGTCGCTATGGTGCGACGCCGCCGTCGTCGTGCGACAGCGGACACGTCGTTCGTTGCGCACGCGGGCAGTCGCCGTCGCTGCGGTGCGACGTCCCCGCCACCGTCGCTGTGGTGCGACGTCCCCGCCGCCGTCGCTGCGGTGCGACGCCGCCGTCGTCGTGCGACAGCGGACAGGTCGTTCGTTGCGCACGCGGGCAGTCGCCGTCGCTGTGGTGCGACGCCGTCGTCGTCGTGCGACAGCGGAGACGTCGTTCGTTGCGCACGCGGGAAGTCGCCGTCGCCGGAGCAGACCGACCACCACCCCAGGACGACGCGGACGAGCCGCCGCGGCACGACCGACTAGGCGTGGACCTCGTGCTCGTGCCGCCGGTGCGACGCGGGCTCGAGCTGGAACGTCGAGTGCTCCACGGGCACGTCGAAGTGCTCCGCCACGCACTGCTGCAACTCGTCGAGGATGCGCGGAGCGTGCGCCGTCGAGAAGCAGTGGTCGTCCACCACCACGTGCGCCGTGAGGTTCGGCACGCCCGTCGCGACGAGCGTGGCGTGCAGGTCGTGCACGGCGATCACGTGGTCGAGCTCGAGGATGTGCCCGCGCACGGCGTCGAGGTCGAGCCCGGGCGGCGTCGACTCGAGCAGGACGTTCGCGGTCTCGCGCAGCAGCCGGAGCGCCCGCGGCAGGATGAGCAGGCCGATGAGGATGGCGGCGACCGAGTCGGCGCGCTCCCACCCGGTGACCATGAGCACCACGGCCGCGACGATCACGGCGACCGAGCCGAGGGTGTCGTTCAGGACCTCGAGCCGGGCGGCACGTGAGGTGAACCCCTCGCCCGAGGCCCGGAGGAGCACCGCGTACGCGACGAGGTTGCCGACGAGGCCGATCACGCCGAACACGAGCAGGGGCCCGGAGTGGATCTCCGCCGGGACGACCAGGCGCTGGATCGCGGAGATGATCACGAAGACGCCGACCGCGAGCAGGATGGCCGCCTGCGCGGTGGCACCGAGCACCTCGGCCCGCTGGTACCCCCACGTGCGCTGCGCGGTCGGGCTGCGCCGGGCGAGCCGGGTCGCGACGAGGCCGATGCCGATCCCGCCGGTGTCGACCACCATGTGCCCGGCGTCCACCAGCAGCGCCAGGGACCCGGTGACGACCGCGCCGACCACCTCGGCGAGCAGGATGCCCGCGGAGACGCAGAACGCGACGAGCAGGGCACGCTCCGAGGCGTGGCCGTGCGCGTGCCCGTGGTCGTGTCCCATGCCGACATCGTAGGGACCGCCGCCGACGCCGTGCCAGGATCAGGCTGTGAGTCGGTCACCGTACGAGCTGAGCACCCCCGCGGACGCCCTCGCCCGGCTCCACCCCCGCCTGCGCACCTACTTCGGCCCGGTCCCGGTCGGGCACGTCGGTCGGGGGTCCGGAGTGTTCGACGTCGTGGGGACACCGCGCCGCTGGCTCTGGCCGCTCCTGGCCTGGTTCGCCCGTGACGCGGTGATGTTCCCGGTCTGGGAGCGCAACGTGCCCTTCACGGTCGAGAACCGCCCCGTGCGCGTCGGGCGCGGTCCGGGCCCCGGAGACTTCGCGGTCCGGGCGCACCGCACGTTCCGGTTCCGATTCGGCGACCGCACGATGGTCGACGCGATCACGGCGGGGCCGGACGGTCTGGTCGACCACCTCGGCCGCCGTGGGCGCGTGTCCGCGCGGCTCCGCGCGGAGGTCCCGACGGACGGGCCGGATGCGGGTGCGCTTCGTCTCGTCGCCACGCACGTGGCGTTCCGTGCGCTGGGACGGGAGTGGGGCCTCCCGGCCGTCACCGCACCGCGTGTGACGCTCGTCGAACGATTCGATGACGATGCCGACCTGCAGCGCGTGTCCCTGGTGCTCGCGATGCCGGTCCTCGGCACGCTGTACCGGTACGAGGGGGCGTTCAGCTACTCCGTCGTGCCGGAAGGAGAACGCTGATGGGAACACCGGGAACACAGGGGACGCCGGAGCCGAAGCCCCGCGTGGTCGTCGCGGGCGCGAGCGGGTTCGTCGGGCAGGCCCTGCGCCGCGCCTTCGCGGACGAGGGCTACGAGGTCGTCACCGTGGGCCGCACGGGCGACGCCGTGTGGGGCAACACCCTCCGCATCCGCGAGCTCGTGGAGGTGCCGCGCTGGTC
>NZ_BACW01000119.1:0-10316 GCF_000333315.1 Curtobacterium sp. B8 | reverse complement strand
CTCCCGTTCGTCCCTGTCGTCGCGTGCGGCGACGGCCGCTGCGGACCGGCTACGCGGCGACCGGCTCCGACGCGGCGTCCGCGAGCGCGCGCAGCGCGTCCTGGACCAGCGAGACGACCTCGTCGTCCTCGCGCGGGTGGGTCTCCGCGAACCGGACGACCGACTGCGGGATCGCGACCTTGACGTCCTCGAGGACCTTCGCGCCGGCGATCCCGGCGACCTTGCGGGCGTCGTCGTGCGCCCAGACGCCGCCGTACTGGCCGAACGCCGAACCGATCACGGCGAGGGGCTTGCCCGAGATCGGCGAGGCGCCGAACGGACGCGAGGCCCAGTCGAGGGCGTTCTTCAGCACGGCCGGGATGGTGCCGTTGTACTCGGGGGTGACGAGGAGCACGGCGTCCGCGGCGGCGAGTGCCTCGCGGAACGCGACGGCGGCGGCCGGCGGGGTCTCGCCGTCGATGTCCTCGTTGTAGAAGGGCAGGTCGGTGATGGCGTCGTACGTGCTGAGCGCGATGCCCTCCGGAGCGTGCTGCTCCGCGGCCTCGGCGAGCTTGCGGTTGATCGAGCCGGCGCGGAGGCTGCCGACCAGGACCAGGACGTTCGTCATGCGCGTTCCCTTGTTCGGTGACGGAAAGGTGTCAGGTACAAGCAATCACGGCCGGGAATGCACTATTCCCGCACACCGGGTCGTCGGTATCGTCGGCCGCGTGAGCACGCCACGGACGCCCGCCAGCACGCCCCGCACCGCCGACCCCGACTGGTGGCGGAACGCCGTCGTCTACCAGGTCTACCCGCGGAGCTTCGCCGACGCGGACGGCGACGGACTCGGCGACGTGGTCGGGATCACGTCGCGGGTGCCCTACCTCTCCTCGCTCGGCGTCGACGCGGTGTGGCTCTCGCCGTTCTTCCCGTCCCCGCTCGCCGACGGCGGGTACGACGTGGCCGACTACCGGGCGGTCGACCCCCGGCTCGGCACGCTGGACGACTTCGATGCGTTCCTCCGCGCCGCCCACGAGCACGACCTCCGCGTCATCGTCGACATCGTGCCGAACCACACCTCCGACCAGCACGAGTGGTTCCGTGCCGCGCTCGCCGCAGGCCCCGGCTCGCCGGAGCGCGCCCGGTACGTCTTCCGCGAGGGAGCGGGGGAGTCCGGCGAGCTCCCGCCGAGTGACTGGGTGTCGAACTTCGGCGGCAGCGCGTGGACCCGGGTGCCGGACGGGCAGTGGTACCTGCACCTCTTCGCGCCCGAGCAGCCCGACCTCGACTGGTCGAACCCCGAGGTGCGGACGGACTTCGAGGAGACGCTCCGCTTCTGGGCCGACCGAGGGGTCGACGGGTTCCGGGTCGACGTGGCGCACGGCCTGGCGAAGGACCTCTCCACGCCCTACCGGCCCTCGAACGAGCACGCCCTGCCGCTCGACGGTTCGGACCCGCTGTACGACCGCGACGAGGTGCACGAGATCTTCGCGGGGTGGCGCCGCGTGCTCGACGAGTACGACCCGCCCCGAGCCGCCGTGGCGGAGGCGTGGGCACCGGCACCCCGTCGGGTGCTCTACGCCCGGCCGACCGAGCTCGGGCAGGCGTTCAACTTCGACCTGCTCGAGTCGCCGTTCGACGCGGCGGTCTTCCGCGAGGTCATCGACCGGAACCTCGCGGCGTCCGAGCAGTCCGGCGCCTCCTCCACGTGGGTGCTGTCCAACCACGACGTCGTCCGGCACGCGACCCGGTACGGGCTGCCGGACGGGACCGACACCGACGCCTGGCTCATGACCGACGGAACGTCCCCGGAGCTCGACCGTGCGCGGGGGCTCCGACGGGCGCGGGCCGCGACGATGCTGCTGCTCGCGCTGCCCGGGTCGACGTACGTCTACCAAGGGGAGGAGCTCGGGCTGCACGAGGCCGCCGCCATCCCGCGGGACGAGCTGCAGGACCCGAAGTGGATCCGGACCGGCCACGCGGTCAAGGGACGGGACGGCTGCCGGGTGCCGATCCCGTGGACGACCTCCGGGCCGTCGTTCGGCTTCGGCACCGCCGCTCCGCACCTGCCGCAGCCCGCCGAGTCCGGGGCGAGCTCGGTCGAGGCCGAGTCGGGCGACCCCGCCTCGACGCTGAGCCTGTACCGCGCCGCGCTCGCCGAACGGGCACGGCTGCAGCGCGGGGAGGAGCTGACCTGGGTGGCGGAGCCCGCGTCGCCGGAGGTCGTCGCGTTCGACCGGCACGACGGGTGGCGCTCGGTGACGAACTTCGGCACGGAGCCGGTCCCGCTGCCCGAGGGTGCCGTTGTGCTGGCATCGGGGCCGCTCGGTGACGCGGAACTCCCGGGGGAGACGACGGTCTGGATCGTGCCCGGACGCTGACGGCAGCTCCCCGTTCCTGCACAGCCGCGTCGGTCGCGTCGTCTCTCCACCGGTCTGACGCGAGCCCCTCGGAGGCGTGGTGCTGCTCGCGACCATCGGGGCATGACACATCCCAGCACCACCAGATCCCGGATCGTCCGGCGCCTGGCGGTCGCGGCGAGCGCGTGCACCGCGCTCGCCGTGCTCGCCGCGCCGGCCCTGACCGCGCCGCACTCGTCCGCGGCGGAGCTCACGTTCCCGTACGTCCACGAGTTCACCTCGGCGGCCGGGGGTGAGCTGCACGGTGACGCGAAGATCGCCGGCGGACGCCTCCGTCTGACCGAGGACACCAAGAAGCAGGCGGGGGCGTGGTCGACCAACGACACGTTCCCGTCCGACAGCGGACTCGAGATCGAGTTCACGTACACGATGCACACCGCGAAGGACGACCCCGGTGCCGACGGGCTCCTCCTGTTCCTCGCGGACGGCGCCGCGCAGCAGGGCGTGGGGTCCTTCGGCGCGGGGCTCGGCTACACCTGCCGCAAGGAGGCGACCGAGGGCGGCGGCCGGGTGTGCGACCTGCCCGGCGTCCCCGGTGGGTTCGCAGCGGTGGCCCTCGACCACTACGGCAACTTCTCGGCACGGATCAACGGTTCCGGGCCCGGCGCCAGCCCGCAGCACGTGGTGATCCGCGGTTCCGGCGACGGGCTCGAGGGCTACCGCTGGATCGCCGGGGCCCCCGCGCCCGGCGGCGTCCTCGCTGCGGGTGACTCCCCGCGGCGGGTCCGGATCACGCTGTTGCCGGGTGCCGCCGGGCAGCTGTCGATGACGGTCCGTCTGCAGCAGGGCAGCGCCATGCGGACCGTGCTCGCCGACGTGCCGCTGCAGGGTGACGGGCAGGCTCCGCTGCCGGGACACGCTGCGCCTCGGGTTCGCTGCGGCGACCGGCAGTCACGTCAACGTGCACGAGATCGAGCGGCTCCGCGTCTGGAAGCCCGCGGAACTCGCCGTGGAGCAGGACCTCCCGCCGACCCTGACCCCGGGCGCCCCCGGTCGAGTACACGGCGACGGCCCGGAACACGGGCATCAACGACAGCGCGCCGAGCCCCTTCGCGGTCGACGTCCCCGACGGGTTCCGTGACGTGCGCTGGCGCTGCGCGGATGCCGACGCGGCCGCGTGCAGCGTCCCGTCCGGCACGGGCGACGTCGCCACGGACCTCGACCTGCCCCGTGGTGGGTCCGCCTCCGTCGTCATCAGCGCCACCGTGGACGACGCCGCGTCCGGTGAGCTCGAGAGCGTCGCGACCGTCGAGGCCGCTCCGTCCGTGTCCGACGTCGACGAGTCGGACAACCGCTCGACCGCGACCACGACGGTCGCTGCGGACACCACCGCGCAGGTGGAGACGGACAAGCGGGTCAGCCCGTCGGACGGCATCGCGCCGGGCGACGAGGTCGAGTACGTCGTGACCGCGCGGAACCGCGGCCCGGCGGTCGCGCTCGACGTCGGGGCGGTCGACGACCTGCCCGCGGCGATGCACTTCGCCGGGTCGCCCGACGGCTGCACGGCCGAGGGGCAGCGGGTGACGTGCTCCTCCACGGGGACGCTCGCGGTCGGCGACTCGGTCGACTTCCGGATCCGCGCCGTGCTCGACCCGGACTACGAGGGCGACGGGTCGGACGTGGTGAACGTCGCGACCGCCACATCGCCGAGCGACCCCGACGGCGGTGACGAGTCGCCGGAGGTCACGATCGGCGTCGTCGACCCGGGCGACGGGACGCGGCCGACGCCGACGCCGACGGTCACGCCAACGCCCACGGTGGCGCCGGCGCCGACACCGTCGGGGGCGCCCTCTCCGGGACCCGGGGCGGGTGACGGCGGCGACGGCGGCAACGGCAACGGCAACGGCAACGGCAACGGCAACGGCAACGGCAACGGCGGCAACGGCAACGATGGCCCCGCGTCGGGCGACGGGCGGCCGGACGCCGATGCCGGGTCCGGGAACGGCGCCGGCCACGCTGGACCCGACCGCCTGGCGTACACCGGCGCTGGCGGGCTGGTACCGCTCGCGGTGCTCGCCGTCCTCGCCACCGCTGTGGGCGGGACGGGGTGGCTCCTCCTCCGTCGGCGCCGACGGGCGCGGGCGAGCGTCGGCGACTGAGCAGCGAGAGCGACCGGCCGTCGCCGGCGACGGTCGGTGCGTCCCGGCCGGGGTTCGAGTCTCCTCAGCGAGGAACCGGCCCCGGTCGGGCGCCCACCGCGCCGGCGGTAGGATCGACGCGACGATCCGCATGCCCGAAAGAGGTCCCGTGTCCGACTCCGTGGACGACGCCACCACCGTGGACGACGCCACCCGGCGCGCACGCTACTGGCCGGTCCCCGTCCTCCGGGCGGTCCCCGCGGCGGTCGTCGCGCTCGTGATCACGTTCTCCTCGAACCACGCCGCGGGCTACGGCCTGCTGCTGTTCGGCGCGTACGCGGTGGTCGAGGGCATCGTCCTCGCGGTCGGCTCTCGTCGGCTCGACGGCGACGCGCGATCCGCCCGCTCGACCCTCGCCCAAGCCGTCGTCGCGCTCGTCGCCGGCGTTGCCGCACTGGTGCTGAACGGGGCCGGCCTGCCCGCGTTCATCACGATCGTGGTGGCGTTCGCGGTGCTGACCGGCGCGCTCGAGCTCACCCAGGGGCTCCGGGTGCGCGGCCGGTCGCCCTTCTCCCGGGACTGGACGACCGTCGGCGGGCTGACCCTGCTGCTCGCGATCGCGTTCCTCCTCACGCCGCCGGACTACTCGAAGGAGCTCGGCGGCATCGACAACGCACAGGGCACCCTCGACGCGCCGATCATCCTGGTCGGGCTGTTCGGCGCCTACCTCGCCGTCGCGGCGGTCTTCCACGTGATCGCCGGACTCTCGCACAAGTGGGGAACGGCCGCTCCGGTCGCCGCCCCGGACGGAGCACCACACGCATGAGCACCCCAAGCCGTCGCGACCGCCTGCGCCCGGCCGAGCTCCTCGGGATCTCGGCGATCGTCGCCGTCTTCGTGGGCCTGGTCGTGCTCATCTCGACCCGCGAAGCGCAGCTCGCCGTGATCTTCCTCGGCGTCGCGTTCATCGTGGTCGTGGTCGTGCTGGCCATGCTCCAGCTGGCGTCGACGAGCGACCAGGACGACAACGACATGCTCGGCGGTCACAAGACCCCGGGCGAGGGCGACGGCAACGACTTCCACTGAGCGGACGACCCGCACGAGCAGCCGGCTCCGCCCGCTCCAGGGGGCGCCCGACCTGCCGTCGCGGTACCGCCACCCGCGGCTGATCCTCGCGATCTGCTGCATGAGCCTCTTCATCGTGTCGCTCGACGCGACCGTCGTGAACGTCGCGCTGCCGTCCATCGGCCGTGAGCTCGGCAGCACGATCTCCGGGCTGCAGTGGACGATCGACGCGTACACGCTCGTCCTCGCGAGCCTGCTGCTGCTCTCCGGGTCCACCGCGGACCGGATCGGGCGGCGTACGACGTTCCAGGTCGGCCTGGCCCTCTTCACCGTGGGGTCGCTCCTGTGCTCGCTCGCGCCGGGCGTCGGCTGGCTCGTCGTCTTCCGCATGGTGCAGGCCGTCGGCGGCTCGATGATGAACCCGGTGGCGATGTCGATCATCACGGCGACCTTCGACGACCCGCGGCAGCGCGCTCGTGCGGTCGGCGTCTGGGGCGCGGTCGTCGGGGTCTCGATGGGACTCGGGCCCCTCGTGGGCGGAGCGCTCACGGACTCGGTGGGGTGGCGTGCGATCTTCTGGATCAACGTGCCGGTCGGCATCGCGGCGATCGTGCTCACCCTCCTGTTCGTCCCCGAGTCGCGCTCGCCGAAGCCGCGGAGGCTCGACCCCCTGGGGCAGGTGCTCGTCATCGTGCTGCTGGCGTCCCTCGTCGGCGGACTCATCGAGGGGCCGCGCCTCGGCTGGACGTCGCCGGCGTCGCTCGGCCTCTTCGCCTTGGCAGCGGTGGCCCTCGTCGTCCTGGTCCGGGTCGAGCGGCGCCGCGCCGAACCGCTCGTCGACGTCCGGTTCTTCCGGAGCATCCCGTTCTCGTCCGCGGTCGTGACGGCGATCGTCGCGTTCGGCGCGAACGGTGCGTTCCTCTTCCTCAGCGCGCTCTACCTGCAGGAAGTCCGTGGCATGAGTCCGTTCGAGGCGGGCCTGTGGACCCTCCCGGCCGCCGTCGCGACGATGCTCGTCTCGCCCCTGTCCGGGCGGCTGGTCGGCTCGATGGGGGTCCGAGTGCCGCTCCTGCTCGCGGGTCTCGGCATCGCGGGCGCCGGCGCCGTCCTCACCACGATCGGAGCGGCCACACCGATGCCCGTGCTCGTCGTGGCGTTCGTGCTGTTCGGCTTCGGGTTCGGGATGGTGAACGCGCCGATCACCAACACCGCGGTGTCGGGCATGCCCCGCGCCCAGTCCGGCTCGGCCGCTGCCGTGGCGTCGACGAGCCGGCAGACCGGGGTGTCGCTCGGGGTCGCCCTCGCCGGGACCGTCACCGGGGCGAGCGCCGTGGCCAGCGTGGGGCCGTCGTTCGCGGTGGCGACCCACGCGATGTGGTGGATCGTCGTGGGGATCGGGGTGGCGATCGTGATGGTCGCCTTCCTCTCGACGTCCGCCGCTGCGGACCGTTCCGTCGCCGGGATCGCACCGCTGCTCGACGAATGAACCCGGGCTGACAGCGGGCCGGCGACACGCCCGAGATCACGTTTCCGCAACCGTCCTGTCAGGATCGCGGGTCCTGCCGACACTCCTGGACGAAGGGGGTGGGATGTGGACGTGGGAACGGGCGCCGAGACGGACGAGCAACTCGTCCGGGCGATCGGGCACGGCGACCAGCAGGCGCTCGCACGAGCGTTCGACCGGTACGCGGCCACGCTCACCCGGTACGCCTGGGCCGTCGTGGAGAGCCGCATGGACGTCGAGGAATCGGTGCAGGACACGTTCCTGACGCTCTGGCAGCGCGCCGCGACCCTCGAGCTCCCGGCCGACACGATGCTGCCCTGGCTGCTCGTCGTCTGCCGGAACCACGCGCTGAACGCCGGGCGCAAGCAGGCCCGTCGCCGCGGCGTCGAGCTCCCCGAGGAGCTCCGCGCACCCGACGACCACGCGGAGGCCGTCGAACGGCTCCGATGGGTCCGCGACGAGATCGCGGCCCTGCCCGAGACCGATCGACGGATCTGTGAACTCTGCCTGCTGGAGGGGCACTCCTACGCCGAGGCCGCGCAGCTGCTCGGCCTGAGCGTCGGTGCGGTCACCCAGCGGGTCTCGCGGTCCCGCGCACGACTGCGGAAGGCGGTGATGCACGATGAACACTGAACCCCCCGAGGGAGACGACCTCCAGCGGATGCTCGTGGCGATGAAGCAGAACGTCCTCGAGCGCGCCACACCGCGACGCCGACGCCGTGCGCGCCCCGGTCTCGTGATCGGTGTCGTCGGGCTGCTCGCCCTGGGCACCGCGTCCGGCGCGGTCGCCCTGAGCCTGTCCCAGCAGGACCGACCCGTCGCAGCGCCCACCGAGACGCAGGAGCCCGGACCGGCACCGTCGGCCACCACACCGACGTCCGCACCGATCACCGCGACCCCGACGCCCCGCCCGGTGCCGACACCGACGCCGACGAGCGAGCCGGACGTCCGGATCCCGGGCGACTGCTACCTCCTCGTCCCCGACAGCGACTACGCCCGTTTCTTCGGAGCGGCTCAGCACACGTCGACGATCTGGACTCCTGAAGGCGGTGGTCGGCAACCGGACGGGAACGACCGGATCCAGGGGCTGCGCGACCCAGATGAAGCCTTGTCGTGCACGTGGCAGAACGAAGGAGTCGTCGCCAACATCTCCGTGGTGGTCCGCCCGGCTTTTGAGGATGACGCTGCCGAGATCCCGGAACTCGTGGCGGAATCCAACCCGACGTGCGAGGACCGCTTGGGTGGCCGGGCCTGCAGCTGGACGCCTGGTACCGACAGTGGCGACGCTGTCCGGGGCACGTACTTCACCCGCGGCAACCTGACCATCGACATCATGCAGACCGACTTCCCGACGAACGGGCTCTTGCCCGCGATCGTCGGGGAGATCTGGGGGGACTGACGGCCTGGAGGCGCGTGGCGGGTCCGCACCGCGCCTCCAGTCCGTCGGTCGGGGACCTACCCGACGCGCGCCGCCACGATGTCGCGCGCCAGCGTCTGCGTCGCGCGGTTCGGCTCCGGGCTGGTGCGCATCGCGAGCCCGATCCGCAGCGGTGGGACCTCGTCCGCAAGCTCGAGCACGGCGCCCTCGTGCTCCACGCCCGGGTCCGGGACCACCCCGACGCCGAGGCCTGCGGCCGCGAACCGGATCACCGCGGGCATGTCGTTCATCTCCGCGATGATCCGGCGCCGGATCCCGAGCCGCTCGAGCGCCTGGTCGAGGAGGACGCGGTTGCCGAACCCGTGCGCGGTGTCGACGAAGGGCTCGTCCGCCAGCTCCGCCAGCGACACGGATGCGCGACCGGCCAGGGGGTGGTCCGGAGCGGTGAAGACGCGGAACGGCAACTCGCGCAGCGGCTCGACGACGATGCCGCTCGGCGGGTTCGGCAGCCCGGAGTAGGCGAGGTCGAGCCGTCCGGCCACGAGGTCCTGCACGAGCCCGGTCGTCCCCGTCGGCGAGGTCATCAGCTCGACCGCGACGAGCGGGTGCCGCTGCCGGAAGCGCCGCAGCACGCCGGTCAGGTCGACGATGTCCATGCTCGTGAAGATGCCGAGCCGGACCCGCCCGCGGAGGTCGGCGTCCTCGACCGTCGCGAGGTCCCGCATCCGGTCGAGCGACTCGAGCACCGCGCGGGCGTGGGGGAGGAGGTCCTCGCCGGCGGTGGTCAGCACGAGGGTGCGTCCGGTCCGCTCGAACAGCCGGACGCCGAGCGACCGCTCGAGTGAGGCGATCCCGGCGGACACCGTCGACTGCGCTGCCCACAGGCGCTCGGCCGCACGGGTGACACCGCCCTCGGTGGCGACGGCGACGAACTGCTCCAGCAGGCGGGTCTCCATCACCCCATCATCGACCGCGTCGATGCCACACATCAAGAACATCCGTTGGACTCGATTGCGCCCGGGGTCGATGATCGGAGCATGCCAGTCATCGCGCAGAACCCCGACACTCGTCCGTCGGCCGGACCCGTCCCCGCCCCGCGCGGCCGCCGGTCGCACAGCCGCCGCCGTCACGGCGCCGGCTTCTGGGCCGTTGCGTTCGCGTTCCTGTCCGTGATGGCGTTCGCGACCGTCCCGGCCCCGCTGTACGTCATCTACCAGGCGCGCGACGGCTTCCCGACGATCACCACCACGGTCGTCTTCGCGGCGTACGGCGTCGGTGTGGTCGGGTCCCTGTGGCTCGCCGGGCACCTCAGCGACGTGCACGGACGGAAGCCGCTCATCCTCGTGTCGGTCGCACTCGAGATCGTCGCCGCGGTGCTCTTCCTGGTCTGGAACGACGTCCCCGGGCTCATCGTCGCCCGGCTCGTCACCGGACTCGGCGTCGGCACCCTGACCGCGACGGCCACCGCCCACCTCGGCGAGCTCCGGGTCCGGGCGACCGGCTCCGAGGCCTCGGCCAAGGGCGCGAGCGTCGCGGCGGGCGCGGTCAACCTCGGCGGTCTCTCGCTGGGCGCCCTCGTCGGTGGCGCGCTCGCCGAGTTCGTCGGCCAGCCCCTGATGGTGCCGTACGTCGTGTTCATCATCGCCTTGGCGATCGCGTTCGTCGTCGTGCTCGCCGCGCCCGAGACCGTCGACCGCCCCGAGTCGCCCGTGCCGTACCGTCCGCAGCGCATCCAGGCCCCGGCCGGCAAGGGTGCTGCGTTCTGGGCCGCCGGCACCGGGGCGTTCGCCGCGCTGGCCGTCCAGGGGCTGTTCACCTCGGTGGCGCCGACCTTCCTCGGGACGACGTTTCACGTGACCGAACGACTCGTCGCCGGGGCCACGACCTTCGGG
>NZ_BACW01000120.1:0-3193 GCF_000333315.1 Curtobacterium sp. B8 | reverse complement strand
GGTTCGGTCCAGTCCTCGACGGTGTGCAGCGACGAGGACACCTGGCCGACGGCTTCGTACCCCATGTCGAACACGTCCGAGTAGAACATCGGCGTGTGGTCGTAGGTCTCGTCTGCGTCCGCGAGGTTGCGTCCGGCCTGTCGACCCTGCTGCTGGGCGTTGTCGACGTGCTCCACGCGACGCGTCCCGAGGATGCGGTCCGGGTACTCGGCGACGTCCCCGGCCGCGAAGACCGACTCGTCGTCGGTGCGGAGCGTCGAGGACACCACGATGCCGTCGCGGACGGTGAGTCCGGCGTCGGCGGCGAGCTGCGTGACCGGCTCGATGCCGAGGCCGACGACCACGGCGTCCGCCTCGACCGTGGAGCCGTCGTCGAGCGTGAGGACCACGCCGTCGCCGGTCTCCTCACCGGAGGAGACCCGTCGGCCGAGCCGCAGGTCCACGCCGGCGTCGACGAAGCGCTGCTGGAACGCCTGCGCCAGGTCGTCCGGGAACATCCGGCCGCCCACGACGTCGTCGGGGTCGACGAACGTCACCTTCGCGCCGTTCTGCGAGATGCCGGCCGTGATCTCGGTGCCGATGTACCCGCCGCCGACGACGACCACGTGGGCGCCGGCGTCGGCGAACTCCCGGAGCTTCCGGTAGTCGGCGGCGCTGCGGTAGTCGAGGACGCGGTCGGACGGCTCGAGTCCGGGCAGACCGCGCGGCTTCCCACCGGTCGCGATGAGCAGCCGCTCGTACCCGTGCGTCTCGCCCGAGTCGGTCGTGACGGTCTTCGCGTCCCGGTCGATCGCCGTGACCCGGCTGCCCAGGAGGAACGTCGCGCCGGTCTCCTCCGTGTGGAGGTCGACCTTCTCGTCCCAGCTGAACTCCGGGTCGGTCCAGAGCTTCTTCGAGAGCGCCGGCCGCGCGTACGGCGGGTCGACGTCCTCGCTGACGATGCCGATCGTCCCGTCGGCGTCGAGTTCGCGGATCCCGCGTGCTGCGGAGTCCGCGACCATCCCGCCGCCGACGATGAGGTACCGGAAGTCGGTCATGTCGTGCTGCTCCCTAGATCGTGGCGACCGAGCCGGAGTCGACCCGGTAGTTGGCGCCGTTGACGAAACTGGCGAGGTCGGAGCACAGGAACGCGACGACGTTCGCGACCTCCTCCGGCTCACCGCGTCGGCCGAGTTCCATGTACGGCCGTTCCTCGTCGAGGAAGGACGAGACGGCCTCGTCGAAGGACGAGCCCAGCTGCTTCGCGCGCTTGTCCATCATCGCGTCGGTCATCGGCGTGTGGATGAACGCTGGGCTGACGCAGTTGACCAGCAGGCCCTCGGACGCGTAGCTGCGCGAGAGCCCCTTGGCGAAGGACAACACGCCGGCCTTCGCGGCGCAGTAGGGCAGCTCGTCGTCGTACGGCTGCGAGGCGTCCTCCGACACCAGGTAGACGATGCGACCCCAGCCGCCGTTCCGCAGGTCCGAGATGAACTCACGGGTGATGCGGACCGGCCCCATGAGGTCGATGTCGATCGTGTCGAGCCAGCCCTGTTCGTCGATCTCGTGGAACAGGCCCTGCGCACCGGTGACCCCGGACGACTGCACGAGGATGTCGATCTCGCCGACGGCGCCGCGGACCCGCTCGTGCAGGGCCGCGAGGCTGTCCGCCTTCGTGACGTCCGCCGCGAAGGCGTGCAGCCGACCAGGAGGGGCCTCGAGCTGGTCCGCGCTGTTGTCCAGGCGGGCCTGGTCGAGGTCGGTCACGACCACGGTCGCGCCTTCGGCGAGGAGGATGCGGGCCGTGTTCCAGCCGATCCCCGAATCCCCGCCGAAGACGAGCGCGGTCTTGCCCTGGATGCCGAGGTCCATGCGCTGCTTACTCGTGGTCGGAGGCGCTCGCGACCGCCGGGGTGGTGGCCGAGGCCAGCGGCGTGCTGGGCGAGCGGTTCTCCGCGGAGACCATCCAGGCCAGCTGCTCGAGGCGCTCGATGAAGCCGTGCAGCAGGTCGGCGGTGGTCGGGTCTTCCTCGTCGACCTCGTCGTGCACGTCGCGCATCGTGCCGGTCGCCTGGTAGAGGCGCAGCGTGATCTCGTCGATCGCGTCGTGCGTCGTGATCTCGCCGTCCGGGAAGGCGTCGAGGTGGCTCGACGCGGCGACGGTGGCCGAACGGCCGTCCGGCACGGCGTACAGGGCGCGCATGCGCTCCGCGGTGTCGTCCGCGAACTCGCGCGCTGCGTCGACGATCTCGTCGAGCTGCAGGTGGAGGTCACGGAAGTTCGTGCCCAGGATGTTCCAGTGCGCCTGCTTGCCCTGGAGGTGCAGGTCGATGAGGTCCACGAGGACCGCCTGGAGGTTCTTCGCGAGCTTGTCCGATGCGTGCATGATCGGCTCCTTCCACGTCGGTGACCATTCCGGTCTACGCGGGACTCCCTCCGTGCACGCTGGCCGTCCGTCCCCCGGGCACGTCGAACGGACGACACGAGCCGGATGTGGGCGTTCCGACCACCCGCGGCCGGCGGGGCTCAGTGCGCGGCGACGGGGGTCAGCGCGCGGCGACGGAGCTCAGTGCGAGGCGACGGGGCTCAGTGCGCGGCGACGGGGTCGACGTGGTCGACGGCCTCGCGCATGTCCTCGAGGAAGCGGGCGACGACCCGGGCGTCGGCGGCGGGGAGGCCCTCGGCGATCGCCATCATGCGGCGGTGCATCACGCCGAGCGTGGCCCGGACCTCGTCGTCGGTCTCGGTCGTGGGCACGATGACGAGGGCTCGGCGGTCCGTCGGGTGCGGCTCGCGACGCACGTGGTTCGACCGCACCAGCCGGTCGATGAGGATCGTCGTCGATGCGGAGGAGATCTTGAGGTAGGCGGCGAGGTCCTTCGGGCTGACCTGGCGGCCGGCCCGCTGCGCCTGCAGCAGGAACCGGACGGCGAGCAGGTCGGTCTCGCCCATGCCCATCGAGTCACGGGTGCGCCGGCGCATGGCCGTCTCGGCGGAACGGTAGCGACGCAGGGCGTTGAGGACGGCGACGCCCCGCTGCGTCGCGTCGTCGTCGGGGAACCAGTACCCGGACGCCTCGGTGATCTCCTGCGTGGACATGCGGGACAGCGTAACCCGTCTCCTTACTAGAGCGTCTAGCGAGTCCGCGGATGGGGGACAGGCGCATGCGCCGGCATGTTGTGCAGGAGAGACGAACGGGAGGCNNTGCTGCTTG
>NZ_BACW01000121.1:0-1859 GCF_000333315.1 Curtobacterium sp. B8 | reverse complement strand
GTGCTCACCGACCAGGACGGCGTGGTCGAACGGGAACTCGCCCGGGTGGACCACGCGACCGCGGGCATGCGGTTCAACGAGGGCAAGTGCGACCCCTTCGGCCGGTTCGTCGTCGGCAGCATGGACCTCGGCGGTGACGACCCCGCTGGCGCGCTGTACTCGTTCGAGGCCGACGGCTCCGTCCGGACACTGCGTGGCGGGTTCGGGGTGGCGAACGGCTTCGAGTGGTCCGCCGACGGGACGACGATGTTCGTGACGGACACCAGCACCTCGACCATCTACCGTGCGTCGTACGGACCGGACGGCGTGCTCGGCGAGCTCGTGCCCTTCATCAGCGGTGCGGCGCACGACGGGCTCGTCCGCGACGACGAGGACTGCCTCTGGACCGCGGTGTACGGCTCCGGGCGGGTCGAGCGGTGGAGCCCGGGCGCCGCACTGCTCGAGGTCGTCGAGGTCCCGGCGCCGAACGTGACGTCGGTGGCGTTCGGCGGCGACGACCTGTCGACGCTCTTCATCGCGACGGCACGGGAGAACCTCGAGGAGGGCCAGCTGGCGGCGCATCCGCACTCGGGAGCGGTGTTCGCCGTCCCGACGCGGGTCCACGGGCTCCCGGCGAACACGTTCAGCGGCTGACGGGGTGGGGTCCGTCGGGCAGGAGTCCGGCGCGGGTATCCTGGGCGACCGTTCGACCCGAGGAGACGCCGTGGACGACGACCGCACCCCGCACCCCGACGACCGCACCCTGCACACCGACGGCCGCACCGCACGCGGTGACGCCGCACCGGACCCGGCGGGCCGCCTGGCCGAGGCGGAGGACGCCGACGTCACGGTCGAGGTGGACCGCATCGCCGTCGACGGCACCTACGTCCGGGTCAGCTCGATCGGCGAACCGGGCGAACGCGCCTTCCTGCTCGTCGCGGGCCTCGGCATCGCGGCCACGTACTACGAACGGCTCGCCCCGCACCTCAACGAGAACGGCCCGGTCCACGCCCTCGACCTCCCCGGGTTCGCGGGCGTCCCGCACTTCCGCGGCCGGGTGACGATCGAGCGGTTCGCGGACGCGGTCGAGCGGGTCATCGACGAGCTCGGTCTCGAGGATCCGGTGCTCGTCGGGCACTCCATGGGCACGCAGGTGGTGACCGAGGTCGCGGCCCGGCGCCCGGACATCTCGGACCTCGTCCTCATCAGCCCGGTCGTCGACTCGCGGGCACGGACCGTGCGGCAGTCGGCGTTCCGGTTCCTCCGCTCGACCGTGCACGAACCGGCGGCGGTGCGCTGGCACGGCATCACGGCCTACGCGCTCTGCGGGTGGCACTGGTTCTCGAAGGTCCTGCCGCGGATGATCGCCTTCCCGATCGAGGAGCGTGCGGCCGAGGTGCAGGCCCGCACGCTCATCGTGCGTGGTGAGCACGACGCGATGGTGCCGCGGGACTGGGTCCGACGGCTGGCCCGGGTGTTCCCCTACGCGGTGCTCCGCGAGGTGGTGGACGGCGCCCACTCGGTGATGCACGCGCAGGCGGACGCGGTGGCGCGGCTCGCGGTGGACCACGTGGCCGGTCGGATCCCGGACCGCGGGGTGTCGTCGCTGCAGCGTGTGCGTGACGACTCGACGTCCTCGGACCTCGATCGGTTGGGCCCCGGTGATGCCTGGCTGCTCGTGAAGTCGCGGTTCATCGAGCTGTTCGGCATGGCCCGGAACGACGACGAGGCCCTGGAGGCCGCGAAGTCCGCACACGCGGTCGCGATGGCGGACGGCGACGGCCTCCCCGTCGATCCGGCGGACCGCCGGGCGGTCGTCGACGAGGTCGCACCCGAAGCGCGCGACGCGCGCTGACGACGGACGGCACCCACGGACGGGA
>NZ_BACW01000122.1:0-5114 GCF_000333315.1 Curtobacterium sp. B8 | reverse complement strand
GCTCGACCGGGTGTACGGCTGGGGGGCGGCGCTCAGCAGCTTCACACCGCCCCCGACGTTCCTGCTGATCGGCGACCCCGGTTCCACCTCGGCAGCGCAGGTGCGGTCGATGGTCCGCATCAGCCGCACGCTCGGGGTCCGGGTGGTGTGTGACACCTCCCGGACCTCGGGCGAGCAGGGGGGAGACGTCCTCGCGCGGGCGATCGCGGCCGGTGCGACGGCGTGGGACGGCACCCCCGGTGCCGCCGGGGTGGTGTTCACACCGGCGTGACGACCGCGGTCACCGTGGGTGGCTCGACGCCGCACCGCGGAACCGTCAGGAGCCGTCCGCGA
The DNA here is from genome assembly GCF_000333315.1 of Curtobacterium sp. B8. Taxonomy (NCBI): domain Bacteria; kingdom Bacillati; phylum Actinomycetota; class Actinomycetes; order Micrococcales; family Microbacteriaceae; genus Curtobacterium; species Curtobacterium sp. B8. The sequence continues at coordinate 4,781 of NZ_BACW01000122.1, read as the reverse complement.
GTCCGACGAAGGCGACCAGCCGATCGAGCAGGAGCCGTCGGAACGGCACCGAGGACCAGCCGTGGTCCGCGCCCTCGACCGGGGTGAAGGCTGCCCGGGGCAGCACCTCGCCGTACCGTTCGCCGTACGACAGCGGCACGATCTGGTCGGCCGTGCCGTGCAGGACCTCGGCCGGTCCGGTGTAGCGGTCGATCCCGGCGTACACGTCGAGGCCGGCCGTGACCTCGTCGATGAACGCCGTGCCGAGCGCCATCCCGCCGAAGTCGAAGTACCCCTGCTCGCGGGCCGGCGCGAGTGGCTGCCCCTGGATCTCGTCCTTGCTCGCGATGTCGTCGACGACGACGCCCGCCGGCGACCACAGCGTCAGCGAGGCGACGAGCTCGGGGACCCGGGCCGCTGCCGTCGCGGACTCCACGGCGCCGAGGCTGTGCGCGACCACGTGCACCGGTGCTCCGGCGTCCGCGGCGAGCGTCCGGATCATCGACTCGACCTGGTCGACCTCGTCACCGATGGTGATGTCGGCGAACTCGCCGTCGCTCGTCCCGTGGCCGAGGCGGCTGTACGAGCGGACCACCGCTCCGTGCTCGTGGAGCCGACGGGCGGTCTGCACGAACAACTGCTGGCCGCCGGTGTCCGTGCTGCCGAAGCCGTGCACGAGCAGGACCGCCGGGCGTCCGGGCTCGTCCGTGCCGAGCTCCCAGCCGCGGACCGTCCGGCCCCGGTGGTCGAGGGTGATCGGGCGCATCAGTTCGTCCGGTCCGCGAAGCCGGCGGGCAGGTCGGCGGGCGCTGTGTCGACCACGGTCTCGTCGTCCTCGCCCACGTGCTCGAACAGCGTGATGTGCGCGAACTCGGGCACGACGTAGATCGGGTAGGTCGGGCCCTGGTCGCGGTACTCGCGCATGCGGTCGAGGTGGTCGTTCTGGAAGAGCACGGTCTTGCTGCCGTCCTCCTCCACCCAGTGCGGGAAGAAGATCGTGCCGTGCAGCACGCGCTCGCCCGGGACGACGGTGACGACGACGCTCGTGCCGGTCGGCTCGTTCCACGACACCTTGTACACGCCGGCGGTCAGGGCGACGAGGTCGACCTGCTGGTCCTTGACCCAGCGACCGCCGACCATGCCCGAGTGGATCCGGTAGTCGATGGTGGTGGCGTTCTTGACGTACATCTCGTACTGCCAGCCGTTGGCGTAGGTGTAGATGAACCGGTGTCCGACGATGCCGGAGAGGTCCTGCTCGGGGACGGGGTGTTCGACGCTCGTGGTGATGTCCATGCATTCGAGTTTGCACCCGGAATGCGTTTGTTGCAGACGTAGTTCCGGTGAGTACGCTGAGAGGGTGTCCACCCGCCCGAACGACCACGGCCTGTCCGACGCGGCCCGCCGCCTGAGCGCGGAGATCGGGCCCTTCCGCCGTGCGCTCCTCACCACGGCGCGCCGCTCCGGTGACCTGCCCGACATCCCGGACGCCCAGATCGAGGTCCTCCGGCGACTCGACGCCGACGGGTGGTCGAGCCCGACCGCCCTCGGACGGGCGCTGGGGCTCGCGCGCTCGACGGTCAGCAACCTCGTCGCCGCGATGGAGCGGGACGGGCTCGTCGAGCGCCGGCTCGCCCGCGGTGACGGTCGGAGCACCGAGGTCGGGCTGACCGAGCTCGCCGAGCGCCGGCTCGCGGTCTACGACGAGGCCGCCGAACGGGTGCTCGTCGAGGCCATGGCGGCGTCGTCCGCAGCCGACCGTCGCGTGCTCGCCGAGGCCGGCGCCGTGCTGGAGCGACTCCGCCAGCGTCTCGAGGGCCGCGCGGACTGATGCCCGACGAGCACGTCCGGCGCGCCGACCGCGCCGCCCGCGCCACCGACGACCACGCCCGGGCGTGTCGCTCTTGTGCGCCCCGGGCGTGTCGCACTACTGTCGTCCTCCTGCCCACCGGCAGGACGCCCGCCCCGGGCACCACGGAAGGACTGCGCATGCGCGCCGTACAGCACCCCGAACAGTGGGTCGAGCTCCAGCTCGACGCACTCGTCGTGCTGTCCGAACGGCAGTACGCGAGCCAGTCCCTCCGCAACCCCGCGTAGGCACGCGACCGTCACCCGACGCCCCGCGAGCCCACCCGGCCCGGGGCGTCCCGTCTCCTGCCCTCCCGTCTCCCACCCGACCTCGGCTCGGGTGGACCGGTCGGCAGTCAGGCACCGTCCCGGACCGTCACCCCCGGCCGTCACCCGACGGCCGCCGACCGTCACGGAAAGCGAGACGAACCACCATGCAGCACATCACCGACCGATTGCTCAGCTGGGCCTCCCTGCTCGAGGAGACCACCGAGCAGCAGGCCCGCACGACGGCGCGGATGCCGTTCGTGTTCCCGCACCTCGCCCTCATGCCCGACGCCCACCTCGGCCTCGGCGCCACCGTGGGCTCCGTCATCCCGACCCTCGGCGCGGTCATGCCCGCCGCCGTCGGCGTCGACATCGGGTGCGGCATGATCGCCGTCCGGACGCAGTTCTCCGCGGCCGACCTGCCGTCCGACCTGCGCGGCCTCCGCGAGCAGATCGAGCGTGCGATCCCGCTGTCCGCCGGCGCGTCGAACCGGAAGATCGTCGCGACCGCCGAGCCGCGCATCGCCGAGCTCGAGACGATGGCCGAGGCGGCCGGGTTCGACCCCGCGGGCGCGCACGGCGGGTGGCGGAACCAGCTCGGCACGCTCGGGTCGGGCAACCACTTCATCGAGGTCTCGCTCGACGAGGCCGACCGGGTCTGGCTGTTCCTGCACTCCGGGTCGCGGGGCGTCGGCAACAAGATCGCCCAGCGGCACATCCGGGTCGCGAAGCAGCTGATGCGGCGCTGGTGGATCGAGCTGGCGGACCCCGACCTGGCCTACCTCGTCGAGGGGACCCCGGAGTTCGACCGGTACATCGCCGAGCTCCGGTGGGCGCAGCACTTCGCCCTGCTCAACCGCGAGGAGATGATGGACCGCGTCGTCCGGCAGCTCGCCGAGGTGCTCGGCACCGCGGTCGACGAGCAGGAGCGGATCAACTGCCACCACAACTTCACCCAGCGCGAGACGCACTGGGGGAAGAGCGTGTGGGTCTCCCGGAAGGGCGCGATCCAGGCGCGGGCCGGGCAGCCTGGACTCATCCCGGGCTCGATGGGGACCGCGTCCTACGTCGTGGAGGGCCTGGGCAACAAGCCGTCGCTCGAGTCGTCCCCGCACGGTGCCGGCCGTCGGTTCTCCCGGTCCGCGGCGCGGAAGACCTTCACGCACGACGAGCTCCGCGCCGCGATGGTCGGGATCGAGTACCGCGACACGGACGCGTTCCTCGACGAGATCCCGGCGGCGTACAAGGACATCGACCAGGTGATGGCGGACGCCGCCGACCTGGTCCGCGTCCGGCACACGCTGCGGCAGGTCGTCAACGTCAAGGGTGACTGACTGCCTGGGGCCACGCCGCCGGTTCCGGCCCGTCGCGCCAGCGACGGTCCGGCCGTGCCGGTGGGGAGAGGCGCGAGGCGGGCCCGCACCGCGCCCCCAGTCCGTCCCGTCGTCGGCCTGGAGGCGCGTGGCGGCCTGGCCACGCGCCTCCAGGCCCGTCCTCCCGGCCCGTCACCGGGGCGGTCCGGGGACCGCACGCGGTCCGGACAGGACCGTCCCCGACGGGCACGCTGGACCGATGAGCGGAACGGCGGAACGGGCGGTCAAGGACGCCGGACGGCAGGCACGGCGGGTGGCCGACAGCCGCTGGTTCGAACTGGTGGCACGCGGCGGGTTCATCGGCAGCGGTGTGGTGCACCTCCTCATCGGGTACCTCGTGATCCTGCTCGGCATCGGCAGTGCAGCCGGCGGGAGCGAGACGGATCAGTCCGGCGCCCTGCAGCAGATCGAGCGGGTGCCCGGTGGGGTGTTCCTGCTCTGGGTGGTCGCCATCGGGACCGCTGCCCTCACCATCCGCCTCGTCATCGAGGCCGTCGTCGGTGGGCGGAGCGACAGCGCTCGCGCCTGGGGCGCCCGACTCAAGAACGCCGGCAAGGCCGTGGTCTACGGCGCCATCTCGTGGTCGGCGATGCAGTACGCGACCGGGGCCGGGACGAGCTCGAGCGGATCTTCGCGGACCGCCGCAGCCAAGGCCATCGCGACGCCGGGCGGGGTGTTCCTCCTGCTGCTCGTGGCGCTCGTCGCGATCGCGATCGGCATCGCGCTCGTCGTCGAGGGGGCGCGTCGGTCGTTCTGGAAGCAGCTCGTCCGCCCGCGGCAGCCCATCGAGCACGCGGTGACCGTGCTCGGCGTCGTCGGCTACGTCCTCAAGGGCGTCGCGGTCGTCGCGGTCGGCGTCCTCATCGCCGTCGCGGCGTTCCGGAGCGACCCGGACCAGGCCACGGGCCTCGACGGCGCCTTCGACGCGCTGCACCACATGCCCGGGGGCACCGTGGTGCTCGTGGCGATCGGCATCGGGTTCGTGGCGTTCGGCGTGTACAGCTTCTTCCGGGCGCGGTACGCGCGGCTCTGAGGGCGTGGGGTGCCCTGGTCGTGCGGACCGGCGAAGGGACCGACGTCGACCGCAGGTACGCACGGCGTCGTGATCGACAGGTTGCCGGAGTGCGCGACGGCGAGCAGGGGAGCCGTGTGCTCGGGGGACGTGTCGTCGAAGCCGGGGAGCGTGCGTGGCATCCGCCCACCGCGCTCGTCGACCACGGGTGAACGCGCACCGAGGCCGGCCCAGGTACGCAGGGACCATGGACCCCGAGACCACCGGACCCGTGACCGTCTTCTGCGACGACCGGGCCTCCTCGC
>NZ_BACW01000123.1:0-16422 GCF_000333315.1 Curtobacterium sp. B8 | reverse complement strand
TCGAGCGGGTCCAGGTCGACGCGATCGTGCACGACAGCGTGCTCACCACACTCCTGTCGGCTGCCCGTGCGGAGACCGTCGACGCGAAGGCCCTCGCCGCCCGCATGGCCCGCAACGCCATCGACCACCTCGCCGCCGCAGCGTCGGACACCCCGGGAGCTGCGGGCCCGGTGTCGCTCGTGGAACTCCGCAGCCGCATCTGCAGCGCCGTCTCGGCCCTCGCCGCGCCCGTCCGGCTCGTCGAGCGTCGGGTCGGCGACGTCCGCCTGCCCGCGGTCGTGGCCGACGCCCTGGCCTCGGCAGCGCTCCAGGCCGCCGTGAACTCCGTCCAGCACGCCGGCGGTGCCGAGGTGGACCGCTGGGTCCTCGTCGAGCAGCAGGGTCCCGGGGTCCGCATCGAGGTCGGTGACGACGGGGCCGGCTTCGACTTCGCCGGCATCCCCGCCGAACGGCTCGGCGTCCGACGGTCGATCATCGAGCGGGTGGTCGCGGTGGACGGCACGGCGGAGGTCGACTCCGCTCCCGGCCGGGGGACCACCGTGCGGCTCTCCTGGACCCCCTCGACCGAGGAGGCAGCGTGAAGGTCTCCATCCCCGCGGGCGTCGCGATCGGGCTCGCCGCGCTGTTCTCCGTCTACCACCTGGTCCTCGCCGCCACGACGTTGCCGCGCGTGCACGAGGTCGCCCCGATCGTCGCGTGCATGGTGCTCTACGCCGCTGCGACGGGTGCAGCGCTGTTCGCCCCGGGTCGGGCGCTCCCGGTCTGGGCGGCGTGCTTCTCGCTCGCCACGGCCGTCGTCATGCCGGTCGTCGCCGCCCCCGTCGTCGAGCTGCGCTCCGGTCCGGGGTACGCCACGTGGTGGATCGCTGCTGTGGGCACCCTCATGGTCGTGCTCGTCGTGCGCGGTCGCGGCGCCTTCGCGTGGGCCGGGGTCGGGTTCCTCGCGGTGCACACCGTCGCGTGGGCCGGCCTCGAGGCGCTCGGCTCGTTGGGCGTCCTCGGGAGCGTCGCCTGGGTCGCCATCGCCACGGTCTTCTCGGTCGCCATGAACCGGGCGACGCGGGTCCGGCGCGACTTCATCCGGGCCGAGCAGGAGACCGAGGACTGGCAGGCCGCGCAGGACGCGCACGTGTTCGAACGGCAGTTCCGGCTGAGCCAGACGACGCGCATGGCGCTGCCGATGCTGCAGCGGATCATCGACGCGCACGGTGAGCTGACGGACGACGAGCGGGAGGAGTGCCTCCACCTCGAGCAGGCGATCCGCGACGAGATCCGCGGCCGCTCCCTGCTCTCCGACGACGTCCGCGCCGAGGTGATGCGGCTCCGCCGTGCCGGGGCGACCGTGCAGCTGCACGACGACGGTGGGCTGGACGACCTGGAGGCCGACGACATCCGTCGCATCCACGCCCAGGTCGCGGACGCGCTCCGGCAGGCCCGTGGCGCGGACAACGTCATCGTCCGGACGGTGGGCGAGGGCGCCGACACCGCGGTGACGGTCGTCGGACTCCGGCTCGACGTCGCCGCGAGCCAGTCGGCGGCGCTCGGCGCCGGGCTCGACGACGAGGACGGCGACGAGGACGACTCGGTCGCCCTGTGGATGGAGATCCCGCGGCACCTCGTCGCCTGACGGCGGCGCGCTGGCGGAGCGCCCACACGACGGTCCGACGCCGCGAGGTGGGCCAGGTGCGCCAGGTGGGCCCACGACGGCCTGGAGGCGCGGGGCGGGCTGACAGCGTGCCTCCCGCCCGGCGCGGGGCGGGCTGGCAGCGTGCCGCCCGTCGGGTGCGGGGCCGTCGCGGAGCGCGACGGAGGATGCAGCACGACCGGACGGGCCCGGAGACGGGGAACGGGCCGGTCGGAATCCGACCGGCCCGTTCACGACCCGAGTCTGGGCGACAACCCGAATATCGCCCTGACTCGCAGCGGGCGGTGGCTTCGTACCCTAGTCGGCCACCGTCCTGCGATGTTCTTCTGTGAAGGACACCGAACACGAACAATGATGCCGACCTCGCACGGTCGTGTCAGTCGTCATTATGGGGGACAAATCCGACCGAATCGGGCGACTTCCAGCAGTCGTGTCCCCCGGACGAGGGGAGACCGGTCGGGAAGTGCAGCCTGCAACCGTTCCGACCGTAGGCGGGGCAGGGGTACATCGTCGCGCGGTTCCCCCCGTGGGCACAAGGCACGCCGCGCGGATCGGTCAGCGGAGGGATCGATCCCAGGCGCCGGGACCGTGGTCGAGCGGCCGACGGAGTCCGCGAGCCGACGCGTCCCAGCCGGCACGCGGCGACACGGTCACCTCGGAGCGTCCTGCCGCTGCCACCTCGTCCGCCTGGCGTTGCAGCACGGCGATGACGGCCGCGAGTTCCTCGGGGGTGGGGTCACCGCCCACGACCCGGACGTCCGCGACCGTCGTAGGAACGTCGGCGGGGACGGCGGCGGCGTGCTTGCCGGTCACCTGACGCGACGGTGATGTTCCCGTGCTCGACGGGTCGACCGGGTCGGTCACCCCGTGTGACGGTGATGTTCCCGTGCTCGACGGGTCGACCGGGTCGGTCACCCCGTGTGACGGTGATGTTCCCGTGCTCGACGGGTCGACCGGGTCGGTCACCCCGTGTGACGGTGATGTTCCCGTGCTCGACGGGTCGACCGCGTCGGTCACAGCGGGATGTTCCCGTGCTTCTTGGGCGGCAGCGAGGCGCGCTTGCCGCGGAGGGCACGGAGCGCCTTGATCACCGAGACGCGGGTGGCGTGCGGCTGGATGATGCCGTCGAGCTCACCGCGCTCCGCCGCGAGGTACGGCGACGCGACGTTGTACGTGTACTCGTTCGCGAGCTTCGTCCGGACCGCGGCGACGTCCTCGCCGGCCTCTTCCGCCCGCTTGATCTCCGAGCGGTAGAGGATGTTGACGGCTCCCTGGCCGCCCATGACCGCGATCTCGGCGGTCGGCCACGCGAGGTTGATGTCCGCGCCGAGCTGCTTCGACCCCATCACGATGTACGCACCGCCGTACGCCTTGCGGGTGATGACGGTGACGAGCGGGACGGTCGCCTCGGCGTACGCGTACAGGAGCTTGGCGCCGCGGCGGATGACACCGGTCCACTCCTGGTCGGTGCCGGGGAGGTAGCCGGGCACGTCGACGAGCGTCAGGATCGGGATGCCGAACGCGTCGCAGAACCGCACGAAGCGGGCGGCCTTCTCACCGGCGTCGATGTTGAGCGTGCCGGCCATCGCCTGCGGCTGGTTCGCGATGATGCCGACCGTGCGGCCCTCGACCCGGCCGAAGCCGATCAGGATGTTCGGCGCGAAGAGCGGCTGGACCTCGAGGAACTCGCCGTCGTCCACGACGTGCTCGATGATCGTCGTCACGTCGTACGGCTGGTTCGTCGAGTCCGGGATGACGACGTCGAGCTCGTGGTCCGCGTCGGTCGTCTCGAGCTCCGGGGCGACGTCGTAGGCCGGGGCGTCGGCGAGGTTGTTGTCCGGGAGGAACCCGATGAGCGACCGGGCGTAGTCGAGCGCGTCGGTCTCGTCCTCCGCGAGGTAGTGCGCGACGCCGGACACCTGGTTGTGGGTCTGCGCGCCGCCGAGCTCCTCGAAGCCGACGTCCTCGCCCGTGACCGTCTTGATGACGTCCGGACCGGTGACGAACATGTGGCTCGTCTTGTCGACCATGATGACGAAGTCGGTGAGGGCGGGGGAGTACACCGCGCCGCCGGCCGCCGGGCCCATGACGATCGAGATCTGGGGGATGACGCCCGACGCCTGGGTGTTCAGGCGGAAGATCTCGCCGTACTTGCCGAGCGCGACCACGCCCTCCTGGATGCGTGCGCCACCGGAGTCGAGGATGCCGATGATCGGCACGCCCGTCTTCAGCGCGTGCTGCATGACCTTGATGATCTTCTCGCCGGCGACCTCGCCGAGGGACCCGCCGAACACGGTGAAGTCCTGCGCGTACACCGCGACGTTCCGGCCGTGGATCGTGCCCACGCCCGTGACGACCGCGTCGCCGTAGGGGCGCTTGGCGTCCATGCCGAACGCGGTCGTGCGGTGCCGGACGAACTCGTCGAACTCGACGAACGAGTTGTCGTCGAGGAGCTGCTCGATGCGCTCCCGGGCGGTGCCCTTGCCCTTCGCGTGCTGCTTCGCGATGGCTGCCTCGCCCGCGGCGGTCACGGCTTCGTGGTACCGGTCGCGGAGGTCGGCGAGCCGGCCGGCGGTCGTCGAGAGATCGGGGGTGTCACCTTGAGTCACCCGCTCACCATACCGGCGGCCCCGGACGCCCACGGTTGGAGGTCGTCCACGGTTCCTGCCCGTAGATTGCGTGCATGTCCACACCCGCGTCGTCGTTCCCGCTCACCCGTGCCGAGGTCGAGGCGGACGGTGCGACGCTCGTCGTGCCGCCCACGACCGGCTCGACCAACGCGGACCTCCTCGCGGTCGCGCCGGACCTGGCGCACGGCAGTGTCGTGGCGACGCTCGACCAGACCGCCGGCCGCGGCCGCCTCGACCGCTCGTGGTCGGCGCCCGCCGGGCAGACGCTCGCGGCGAGCCTGCTCGTCCGCGCGGACCTGGACGACCGGTCGCGCGGCTGGTTGCCGCTCGTCGCGGGCCGTGCGTTGCGCGACGCGGTGGACGCCCTGGTGCCCGGCGCGCCGGGGACGACCCGCGCCTCCCGGCCGGTGGTCGAGGTCAAGTGGCCGAACGACGTCCACCTCGACGAACGCAAGGTGAGCGGCATCCTCTGCCAGGTCGCCGCCGACGGCAGCGTCGTGGTCGGTGCCGGGGTCAACCTCACGATCCCCGCCGACGCACTCCCGACCCCGACCTCGACCTCGCTCGCCGTCGCCGGCGTCACGGGGACCGCACCCGACCTCGCCGACGCGGTGCTCGTCGCCTTCCGGGGTGCCGTCCTGGAGGCGGTGGTCGCCCTCGCCACGGGCGGTGCGGCCGCCGAGGCGGTCCGGTCCGACGTCCGTGCAGCGTGCGGCACGATCGGTCGCCGGATCCGGCTCGAGCTGCCCGACGGCACGGTGGAGGAGGCCGACGCGGTCGGCATCGACGACGACGGCCGGATCACGATCCGGCACCGGGACGGTGCCACCAGGGGCGTCGCGGTGGGCGACGTCACGCACCTGCGCTATGCATGAGGGCATGACCGCCGAGCCGCCGCCCGAGCGCGTCGTCGCCCGGCTCCGGCCGCACGCACGGCGGCTCGTCCGCCCCGCCGTGTTCGTGGTGCTCGTGACCGCGGCCGGCGGCTTCGGGTTCGGCGTCTTCCGGGCACAGCTGGCCTGGCTGAACGTGGTGGTGGCGGTCGTCGTGCTGCTGCTGCTCGTTGTCGGCGGGGTGGTCCCGCTCGTCCGGTGGATGTCCCAGCGCTACGTCGTCACCACCCGGCGGCTCGTGGTCGTGCACGGACTCGGCACGCGGACCCGCCGGGAGCTCCTGCACGCCCGCGGGTACGACGTGACCGTGCGCCGGCGCGGTCTGCAGGGGGTGTTCCGCTCCGGGGACGTGCTCGTGTTCCCGGGTGACGATCCCGTGGCGGTGCTCGCCGACGTCCCGCACGCCGACCTCGTCGTCGCCGTGCTGCACGACCTGGTGGAGGCCCACGAGGCGCGCCGGCGGCACCGCGAGCCGGACTGGGACGAGATCGTCGGCGGCGGGGCCGAGCGGCCGCCGTGGGGCGACGTCCGCGGCTGAGCCGACGCCCGCCCACCGCTGGCGCGCGCGGGGGTGCTGCGACGTGCCGCGCACCCGGCCTTCGGTGTGAAGCCGTGCAGGAACCTGTACCGTCTTCCCGTGCGTATCTCTGTCATCGGCTGCGGTTACCTCGGTGCCGTGCACGCCGCCTCCATGGCCAAGCTCGGGCACGACGTCGTCGCGGTGGACGTCGACCCCGGCAAGATCGAGCGCCTCGCCGCGGGCGAGGCCCCCTTCTTCGAGCCCGGTCTGCCGGAGATCCTGACCGAGGCGCTCGCCTCGGGCCGCATCCGCTTCACGACCGACATGGCCGAGGTCGCCGACGCCACGGTGCACTTCCTCGCCGTCGGCACGCCGCAGGGCCCGACCGGCGCCGCCGACCTCACGTACGTCGACGCCGCTGTGGCGTCCCTCGTCCCGCACCTCTCCGCGGACGCCTACGTCGTCGGCAAGTCCACGGTCCCCGTCGGCACCGCAGCGCGGCTCGCGGGCGAGGTCGAGGCTGCCGTGCCGGGCGCCACGCTGGTCTGGAACCCCGAGTTCCTCCGTGAGGGCTTCGCCGTGCAGGACACCATCTCGCCCGACCGCCTGGTCTACGGCGTTCCCGCAGGCGAGCAGGGCGAGCGGGCCACCGCCGTCCTCGACGAGGTCTACGCGTCGGCGCTCGCCGAGGGCACCCCGCGCCTGGTCGTCGACCTGCCGACCGCCGAGCTCGTGAAGGTCAGCGCGAACGCGTTCCTCGCGACCAAGATCTCCTTCATCAACGCGATGGCCGAGATCGCCGAGGTCGTCGGTGCGGACGTCACCGCCCTCGCCGACGCGATCGGGCACGACGCCCGCATCGGCCGGAAGTTCCTCAACGCCGGCCTCGGCTTCGGCGGCGGGTGCCTGCCGAAGGACATCCGTGCCTTCCAGGCGCGTGCGTCCGAGCTCGGCGTGCCGGACTCGCTCGCCTTCCTCGCCGACGTCGACGCGATCAACCTCCGCCGCCGGGACCACGTCGTCACGCTGGCGCAGGAGCTCCTCGGCGGTGACGTCGCGGGCAAGCGGGTCGCGGTGCTCGGCCTGGCGTTCAAGCCGAACTCCGACGACGTCCGCGACTCGCCGTCGCTCGACATCGCCGGCCGACTCGAGGGCCTCGGCGCCCACGTCGCGGCGTACGACCCCGAGGCCGTCGTGACCGCCCGCCGCGTCCGTCCCGAGCTCGACTACACCGAGACCGCCGCCGACGCGCTCCGCGGTGCCGAGCTCGTCCTGGTGCTGACCGAGTGGAACGAGTCCGCGAGCTCGCCGCGACCGAGGTCGCCGGCCTGGTCGCCAGCCCGGTCGTGGTCGACGGACGCAACTGCCTCGACCGCGACGCCTGGACGGCGGCCGGGTTCACGTACCGCGGCATGGGGCGCTGAGGCACTCCGTGTCCGTCCGGGTGCGGCGCCTCCTGCTCGACGGCGTCCGCGGGCACGACTGGGCCACCCCGGTCGTGCTCGCGGCCACCCTGTTCGTGCTCGTCGCCGCGGTCGCCCGGATCGCGTCGACCGAGCCGCTCAGCAGCACGGACGAGTCGGCGCACGTCGACTACGCCCTCCGGGTGTGGCACGGCCAGCTGCCCGTGCTGATGGACGGGGTGCGGTTCCAGCCCGGGTTCGGCCACCACCCGCCGGTCCAGTGGGTCGCCCAGCACCCACCGCTCTACTACGTCCTGCTCGCGCCGCTCGTCGGCCCGCTCGTCGACGCGGGCCACCCGGTGCAGGCGGTCGTCGCGGCGCGGATCGTCAACGCGATCATCGTCGCGGGCATCGTGCCGGCTGCTGCCTGGGCGGCCTCGCGCTGCTTCCCGGAGGTTCGACGACTGCCGGCGACCGTCGCCGTCGTCTCGGGGTTCACCGCGGTGCTCGTCGTGCAGGCCGGCGTGGTCTACAACGACTCGCTCGCCGCGCTGCTCGGCGCCCTCGCCTGCGGGGTGGCCGGAGCCGCCCTGCGGTCCGGGGTCACGCCGCGCCTGCTCGTGTGCGGAGCCCTCGTGGCGGCTGCGGGCATGACGACACGGCTCTCCTTCGCGCTCTGGCTGGTGGCCGTCGCGGTGGCGTTCCTGCTCGCCCGGACCGTGCGGCTCGGCCGACTGCAGGGCCTGTGGGCCCGCGTCGTCGTCGCGCTCGTGCCCGTGGTGGCGGCCGCTGCGGCCTCCGGGTGGTTCTGGGTGCGCAACACCATCGTCGCCGGGTCCTTCAGCGGCCGGCCGAAGGCGTGGCCGGGGTGGGTGCCACGACCGCACTTCACGGACCAGGAGGTCGCCACCAAGCCGGCGTTCTGGAAGCAGCTCTTCGCGCTCTACCGCGGCGCGCTCGACCTCCGCGACGCGGTGCCGTGGATCCTCCTGCTGGCACCGGTCCTGCTGCTCGCGGTGTCCCTCGTCGTGCTGCTGGTCCGCCGGATCACCACCCGCCGGGGACAGAACCCGGGGCGTTCGAGCGCTCCGGGCGACGGCTGGCCGCGGACCCTCGTCGTCGCCATGCTCGTGACGGTCGTCGTGCTCTTCGTCCTGGTCGAGATCCGGTACATGGCCGGTGGGGGCGCGCCGATCAACCGCTACACGCTGTCCGTCTGGGCTCCGATCGCCATCGCGCTCGCGGCCGGGCTGCGGGCTTCGCGGCACGCGGCCGTGGTGCTCGTCCCGGCGTGGACGCTGCTGTCCCTGGTGCCGATCTGGTCGCTGCTGCACTTCGAGGGAGCGACGCTCATGCCGCACTCCGCGAAGCTCGTGCTCGCGGCCACGGTGCTCGCGGGTGTGCTGACCGCCGCGACGATCGCCCTGTTCGTGGCCGGCGAGCTCGCCGGACTGCGTCGCGACCGGGACGCCCGAGACGGGCGCGCAGACACGGACGACCGCGACGACCGCTCAGCGTCGGACGCCGGTCCGGCGGGGCACGACGGCGGTCAGCTGATCGCGCCGCGCAGCACGGCCCGGTAGCGCTCGCCGATCCGGTCGGTCGAGAACTCCGCCGCCGACTCGACCGCGCGCTCGCGGTACCGGTCGCGCGCCTCGGCGTCGGTGAGCACCCGACGGAGCGCCGTACGGAGGGCGGGCACGTCGCCGGGCGCCACGAGCAGCCCGGAGTCGTCGTCGTGCACGACGTCGCGGATGCCCGGCAGGTCGCTCGCGACGATCGCCGCGCCGACCGCCGCTGCCTCGAGCAGGGTGACCGGGAGGCCCTCCTGGTCGCCGTTCGCGGCCGGGATCGACGGCACCGCCACGACGGTCGCGGAGGCCAGCGTCTCGAGCACCTCGGTCCGGCCGCGCTGCCCGGTGAACGTGACGGGGAGGCCAGCGGCCTGCTGCTCGAGCCGACTGCGCCAGGGCCCGTCGCCGACGATCGTGAGGCGCCACGGCACGTCGTCGCCGATGCCGCGGAGGGCCTCGAGCAGGTTGCCGAAGCCCTTCTTCTCGACCAGACGGCCGACGGCGACCACGTGGTGCTCCTCGGCGGCGACCCGTGCACGGGCGTCCCGTGCCGGACCCAGGTCGACGCCCATCGGGATCACCGTCGACCGGTCGGCCGGGACGCCCCACTCGGTCAGACGGTCCCGCATCTCGGAGTTGACCGTCGTGACGTGCGCGGCGCGACCGAAGATCCAGCGCTTCAGCCGGACCAGGGGTGCGGCGCGGAGCGCGTAGATGTCGCCGCCGTGCGTGGTGACCACGAGGGGGACCCCCGGCGCCGCGAGCGTCGCCACGAGGCCCTGCGGGATCGCCCAGTGGGCGTGGATGACGTCCGGCCGCCCGGACCGGACCGCAGCGCGGACGGCGCGGTACTGGGCGAGGACGAGCGCCGGCACCTGCACCAGGCGGCTGCGCTTCTCCTTGAGGTTGTCGAGGATCGCGCCGTCGGCCAGGTCCTCGAAGGCCTTCGGGAAGTACGGGAACCGGCGGACCTGCACGTCGCCGATGCGCTCGCGTGCGGCACCGTCGGGGACCCGGGGTGTCAGGACGAGCGTGTCGAACTCGGTGGCCTCCTGGTGCGCCAGGTCGAGCACGAAGGCCGGGACCCCGTCGTCCGGCCGGGCCGGGAAGGTCGATCCGAGGACGAGCAGACGGGGACGGGAGGTGTCGGACAAGTCGGCCTTTCCACGGGGCGTGCTGCGTGGGACCGGTAGGCTCTCCACTCGTGCGCGTACTGATCCACAATAGCGATTCGCCCCACAACCGAGGCGACCGAGCGATCCTCGCCGGCAACGTCGAGCTCGTCCGTCGACGCTGGCCCGACGCCGAGATCGTCTCGCTGTCGCAGTACCCCGACCGCGACGCCGCGTGGTTCGGCATCCGGTTCCTGCCGGTGTCGCCGTACAGCACCGGCATCGGCGACCTGTTCGCGCTGCTGCGGGCCGCGCGCGGCGCCGACCTCGTCCTGTGGGGCGGCGGCGAGATCCTCAAGGACTACACGAACAAGCTCGGCCTCGTGTACTGGTTCGGCAAGATGCTGCTCGTCCGCACGGTGAACCGGAACCTCGTCGGCGCGTTCCAGGGCATCGGCCCGACCTCCGCCGGCATCAGCAAGCGGCTCATCCGCGCGACGGTCGACCTCTGCCGCTCGTTCGCCGTGCGTGACGACGAGTCCCGCGAGAAGCTCCTCGCCTGGGGTGTCCGGACGCCCGTCGTGTCCTCCTTCGACCCGGCCGTCGTCGGCACGGTGCAGCAGCCCGACGCCGACGTGCTCGCCCGCCTCGAGGCCACGACCGGCCTCACCGCCGACCGCCTCGAGGGCTCGATCGGCTTCGGGGTGCGCCGCTGGTTCCACTACAAGCGCAGCGGGTGGATCCCGTTCCGCTTCCTGCCGAAGCGCTTCCGGCAGACCGGTGTGGACAGCGAACGGCTCGTCACCTACCGTCAGGCGCTCGCCGACCTCGCCGACCGCCAGGTCGAGCGCTGGGACGCCGATGTCGTCTTCTACCCGATGCACATGGAGGCGTCCGAGGGTGACGCCGCGTTCGCCCGCGAGGTGATCGCGCTCATGCAGCACGGCGACCGGACGCACGTCGTCGAGGCCGACGCCTTCTCGCCGTCCGAGTACGCGGGCCTCATGTCCCGCAGCCGCCTGTTCCTCGCCAGCCGACTCCACTCCGCAATCGTCGCGACGATCGCCGGGGTCCCCGCCGCGGTCCTCTACTACGTCGACAAGGGCCGACTGTTCTTCGAGCAGATGGGGCAGCAGGCCTACTCCAAGCCGATCGAGTCGGCACTCGATCCGACCTTCGTCGACGACGTCACCGCCCTCCTGGAGGACCTCGACGGCCAGCACGAGGCGATCCGCGCCCGGCTCGCCGAGGGGGTCGCCACGAAGGCGACGGCGCTCGACGCCGACTTCGCGGAGGCGACGAGCCACACGCGCTGACCCTCCCGTCCGTCTGCTGGTCACGCCGGGACGGCGACGGGCGTCACCCGGTCTTGGACGCGAAGCGCTCGAGGTAGTCCGCGGAGTTGCGGTAGACGTCCTGGTCGCCGGGGAGCGTCCCGCTCGCGGACCACTGCCAGAACGTCCACTTCGACCAGCTCCGACCGAGCGTGCCCGGCGTCGTGAAGTCGTGCACCGGGTAGAGCGCCACGAACAGCGGGTTCTTCGAGAACTGGTTGCTGTTGTTCGTGCAGCGCTTCCACCAGTCGGTCGTGGTGTAGATCGCCGGGTACCGCTTCGTCTTCTGGTACACGGTGTTCGAGAAGTCCTTGATCCAGCTGCGCATCTGCGACCACGACTTGCCGTAGCAGGTGCCCTGGGACGCGGAGCCGTACTCGATGTCGAGCAGCGGAGGCAGTGTCTTGCCGTCCGCGCTCCACTGCCCGCCGTGCGCGAAGAAGTAGTTCGCGGTGGCGGCGCCGCTCGCCTGGCTCGGCTGCGCGTAGACGTACCCGCCGCGGTAGAGGTTCCGCTGCTTCGCCGTGGCGTACTGCTGCTTGTACGTCGAGCTGACGTAGCTCGTGCCCTCGGTGGCCTTGACGTAGACGAAGCGGGCGCCTGCGCGGTAGGCCGCGAGGAAGTTCACGCTCGGCTGCCACGCGCTGATGTCGAAGCCCTGGATCCGGCCGGGCGGGGGACCGGCGGAGGCGGCCTGGGCGGTCGCGCTGAGGTCCCCCTGCTGCGTCGTCACCGCCCCAGGCACGGACGTGACGATCTCGGTCTCGCCGGCGTTCCGGGCGATGCCGGCCCCCATGACGTGGTTCCCGGTCTGGTCCATCTCGGCGATCGACAACGACCCTGACCCGGCGGTCGTGGGCGTCCCCGCGGACGCGGGGGCTGGTGTCGCCGACGTCTCCGCGGTCGCGGGACTGCTCCCGATCGTGAGCGCCGCGGCCACCGCCGCGGCGGCTCCGAGACCGAAGATCCTCTTGCTGGATGCGCGCATGCGGCGGCGTCCTCCCTGTCGAAGCGGCCTCGGGTGCGTGCTGTGCACCCGTCGCGTCCGAGCGATGCTACCCGGCGCGTCGGGAGGGCCGCAGCGATCAGCGCGAGGCTGCTGCGCTCTCCGGCTGCATCGGCTCGACGTCCGGGATGGGGCCGTTGCCGTTGACCTCGACCCGTGCGTGCTGCTGTCGGCGGTTCAGGAAGTTCCGCTCGACGAGCCACCACATGCCCACACAGACGCCGAGCGTCAGGGGCACCACGACCACGATCATGAGCAGGAACTGCAGCTTCGGCGAGAAGCCGAACGGCAGCAGCAGGAGGTTGCCGAAGCCGAGCAGCGGACTGTGGAACAGGTACACCGAGTAGGAGACGAGTCCGGCCAGGACGAAGGGCCGCCACGCGAAGAAGCGCGCGAGCCAGGTGTGGTGGCCGGTCACGGCGGAGCGGCCGAGCCAGGTAAGGAGGACCCCCGCGAAGACACCGGTCACGACCTCGGACGGCCAGGTCTGGTGCTGGTAGTAGTCACGGTGCGAGAAGAACAGCACGGCGATGCCGAGCAGCAGCACCACGATGAAGGCGCCCTCCTGCCAGCGGGGCTTCGTCCGGATGCGGAGCGTGCCGGAGGCGTGGGCGTCCCGGGCGCGGACGGTGATCTCGGCCGCGAGCATGCCGACGGCGAAGAGCCCGACGAACCACGGGTGCATCCACGAGTACTTCGACTCGCTGCCCATCCACATGCCGATGAGCACGAGTCCGGAGGTGGTCGCCCACCCGCCGATGAGCCGCCACAGCGGGAGGATGACGAGCGGCATCAGGAAGTAGATCTGCCACTCGACCGCGACGCTCCACATCGGTCCGGCGATCTTGCCGATGTACTGCGGGAAGAAGTCGTGCACGAGGAAGAAGTGCGTCAGGAAGGTGCCCCAGCCCATCGGCAGCTTCGTGTCCCACTGGGTGCCGCCCGGGTTGTGCAGGACCGGGATGAACCGGATCATCAGCGCGAACAGCACGAGCGCGGCCCAGTAGGGCGGGATGATCCGGCGGGCCCGACGCCAGATGTACTTCCAGAAGCCGCCGGGGATGCGGTACCGGTCGAACCGGGTCATCACGGGCAGCATGAGCACGTAGCCCGAGAGCACGATGAAGACGGGCACGCCGAGGTAGCCCCAGCCGATGATCGGGCGGAGCCAAGGGATCTGCGTCGGCCCGGTGCCGGTCACCCCGGTGAAGAGGTACGCGTGGTAGACCACGACGGCCAGGGCAGCGAGCCCGCGGAGGCCGTCGAGGTAGGGGAACTCGAGTCGGGTGCTCGGCCGGGGTGCGCTGGGCAAGATCGATCCTCGTGTTCGGCGGGCTGGACCTGAGCAGTCTCGCACACACGGGATGGTGAGCGCGTGTCGGCTGCTCGGGCGGCCGTGCACGGACGCGGATGCCGTGCACCGGCATGGTGAGCGGCCCTCGGGTGTGCGGAGGGATGCAATGATGGAGGACGTGACCCTGACGACCCACGCCGCCGAGGATGCCCCCGCGACGACCAGCGGGCGCCGGGCGGCTCGCTCGTCCCTGCACCTCCGGAAGGTGCTCGTCCCGATCGGGCTCGGCGTCCTCCTGCTCGTCGGGGTCGGCCTCAGCGCGTCCGTGGCGTACCACAACCGTCTCGGCGTCACGAACGTCGACGGCATCTCCTACATGGGGATCGCGCGCGAGTACGCGCACGGGTGGTTCGGCGACGCGGTCAACGCGTACTGGTCCCCGATGGTCTCGTGGCTCATGGCGCCGATCATCGCGGTGGGGGCGGGTCCGCAGACGGCGTTCGCCGTGGTCAACACCCTGGCGGTCGCCGTGGTGCTCGGCATCGGCGGGTGGCTCGTCTGGTCGCAGAACCACCGCACCGTGCCGGCCGTGCTCTTCATGGTCACGGCGATCCCCGCACTGATGAGCGCGGTGTCGGTGCAGACGCCGGACCTGCTCGTCGTCGCGTGGATGTTCGGGTTCCTGTGGTCGCTCCGCTGGGCGGACCAGGCCCTGCACGGCAGTCGTCGGTCTCGGATCGCCTCGGGCATCGTGCTCGGTGCCGTCGCGGCGATCGGGTACTTCGTCAAGCTCTTCCTGCTCCCGGTGGCGCTCGGGTCGGTGGTGCTGTGGCTCCTGCTCCGCGTGTGGTCCGCCCGTCGTCGCCGCGAGCCCGTCCGGCACTGGTGGCCGGTCCCGGTCGCGGCCGTCGTCGCCTTCGCCGTCGTGATCGCGCCGTGGGTCGGTGCCCTCACCGTGAAGTACGGCGAGGTCACGCTCGGCTCCTCGCTGTCGGTGAACGTCGGGTCGAAGTTCGACGACGCCGGCCGCTCGACCGACTGGCCCTGGCTCCCGGTACCGCCGAACGAGCACGCGACCACGGCGAACGAGGACTTCACCCCGAGCGTCTTCGAGAAGGGCGTGCAGGACAACCCCGATCCCGACGCCGTCCCGCCGGTGTCACGGCCCCAGACCGAGCCGACCGTCACGAAGTCGAGCTCGCTCGTCGCCCGCGGGACCTACTACGTCGAGCAGCGCCTCCTCGCCTTCCCGTACTACCTGCAGAAGATCAGCACGTTCGCGCCGTTCGCCGCCCCGATCGCGCTCCTCTTCGCGGCCGCGCTCGTCATCGGCGTCGTCCGGTTCCGTCGGTACGCGTTCACGTGCATCGTCGCGGCGTCCACCCTCGTGTACTTCATCGGCTACGGGATGATCACGTCGTCGTCGAGCGGTGGCGGGAACGCGCGGTACTACTGGCCGCTCTTCTACCTCACCGCGATGATCGGCGCGCTGATGCTGCCGGCGGTGTGGCGGCTCGTGCGGCGACGCGGCGTCATCCGGACCGTCGTCGCGTGCGTGGCGATCGCCGTCGTGCCCGTCGCCTCGTACACCCAGAACTGGTTCGGCTCGCCCGCGCCGTTCTACCCGTCCGTGAACCGCACCGACCCGCTGCAGGTGACCGGTCCGGTCGACGTCCCGCCGCTGGTCGCGCTCGCCGACCAGATGAAGTCGAGCGGCGCGCTCCCCGCGGGCTCGTCCATCATCGGCACGAACTCGCGCTCGCTCGCGTCCATCGCGTTCCTCACCGGGACGCGCGCGTTCGGACGCTCCGGGCAGGGCTACACCTACCACTCCGAGGCGATGCTGAAGGTCTACGCAGACGAGGGCATCCGCTACTTCGTGCAGTTCGACCCGGCGTCCGCCCCAGCGCGCGACTACTCGATGGCCGGGAAGGTGGTCGGGACCTTCGGGGCCGATATCGCCTGCACCGGCGACAGCTCGAGCGACGCGGCGCAGCCCTGCCGCATCCAGGTCATCCGCCTGGACGGCTGACCGGGTCGGGGCGTCACCATCCCGGCCCGGCTACCATGTCGCTGGGCCCGGAGCAGTCCGTGGTGCGACGCCGTCGTCGGGCCGCATCGTCCGCGCACCGCATCGTCAGCGGGCCGGACGGGCCAGATCGTCCGTGGGTCAGCGCCGTCAGGAGAAACGATTGTCAGGAACCACCAGCAGTGACACCCCCGAGGTCGAGGGGAAGCGTCCGTCGAAGCGGCGACGCGTGCTCGGCAAGGTGGTGCCGATCGTCTTCTACGTGCTGCTCGTCGTCTTCCTGGTGCTCTACGTCCGCAGCGTCGACTGGAGCCAGCTCGCCGACGTCGAGTGGAACTGGGGCTGGGTGGCCGTCGCGACGGTGATCAGCGTCGGTTTCCGGTACTGGGGCGTCGGCATCTGGTTCTACCTGCTCCGCCGCCTCGGTGCGACCGGTCTGAAGGGCAGCGGCGTCACGCTCACGTACGTCTACGCCAAGTCGTGGATGGGGCGGTACATCCCGGGTGCGGCGACGTGGATCATCGGCAAGGTGTACTTCGCGTCGAAGCACGGCGTCTCGAAGGCGCGCCTCGGCGTGAGCGGGCTCCTCGAGGGCGCCCTGCAGATCGCCGCGACGCTCGCCCTCGCGCTCGTCCTGCTGCTCGTCGACCCGCGGACGCACGACCTCGACCCGTGGCTCATCGCGCTCATGGTCGCGGCGTTCGTCGGCTGCGTGGTCTGCCTCATCCCGCAGGTGTTCGTGTTCCTGATCGGGCTGGCCCTCCGGATCCTCCGCCGCAAGCCGCTCGAGGACGACGTCCGACCGAGCCTCGGCACCGTGCTCGGGGGTGCCGGCCTCTACGTCGCCGGCGCGATCCTCTCCGGCTCGGCGTACTACTTCATCACGCTCGCGGTGTACCCGTCGCTCAAGGGCACGGACGCGGCGTTCGTGATCGGTGCGGCCAGCATGGCCTCGGCGATCAGCATGCTCGCGGTGTTCGCG
>NZ_BACW01000124.1:0-9097 GCF_000333315.1 Curtobacterium sp. B8 | reverse complement strand
GGTCACGACCCGGCTGGCGTCGGCGGCGTCCGCCGCGGAGGTCCGCGCGATCCTCGGGGTCGCTGCGTCCGGGGCCGCGGGGGCGGAGTCGTCCGGGGCCGCGGGGGCCGCGGGGGCGGAGTCGTCCGGGGCCGCGGGGGCCGCGGAGGCCGACTCGTGAAGATCGTGACGATCTGCGGTGCGGGCATCGGGTCGAGCGGGATCCTCAAGGTGAACGCCGAGAAGGCCCTGGCGACGCTCGGACTCAGCGCGTCCGTCGTCGCCGCCGACGTGGCGTCCGTCCGGTCGGTGGCCGAGGACGCCAACGTGATCCTGACGAGCCAGGAGTTCGTCGAGGCGATCGGCGACACCTACGCCGAGGTCATCGTGATCCGGAACCACTTCGACCAGGGCGAGATCACGGCGGCGGTGGACCGGGCACTCGGGGAGCACTGAGCGGCGCTGGGCTCGCTGTGTGCGGGCGCGCGCGTGTGTGCACGCTCGCCGTGTGCGGGCGCGCGCGTGTGCGCGCCCGGCGTCCTGTCGGCGCGCCCTAGGATCGGGGCATGAGCACGGACAACCCGCTGAACGACCCCGCCGCCGACCCGTTCGAGGTCGCACGCGCCGCCGCCGACGTCATCGCGTCGAAGTCGGGGATCGAGCGGCACGACATCGCCCTCACCCTCGGATCCGGATGGGGCAAGGCCGCCGACATCATCGGTGAGACGGTCTCCGAGATCCCCGCAGCCGAGGTCCCGGGCTTCAGCGCCTCGGCCGTGCCCGGGCACTCCGGCACGGTGCGCTCGATCGCGCTGCCCGACGGACGGCACGCGCTCGTCATCGGCGCCCGGACGCACTACTACGAGGGCCACGGCGTCCGTCGCGTCGTGCACAGCGTCCGCACCGCCGCGGCAGCCGGGGCCTCGGTGATGATCCTCACGAACGGCGCCGGCGGCATCAAGGAGCACTGGACGCCCGGCACTCCCGTGCTCATCAGCGACCACATCAACCTGACCGCCGACAGCCCGCTCGAGGGCGCGACGTTCGTCGACCTGACCGACCTCTATTCGTCGCGGCTGCGTGCCGTCGCCCGCGGTGTCGACCCGTCGCTGGACGAGGGCGTGTACACGCAGTTCCGCGGGCCGCACTACGAGACCCCGGCCGAGGTGCAGATGGCCAAGGCGATCGGCGGTCACATCGTCGGCATGTCGACGGCGCTCGAGGCGATCGCGGCACGGCAGGCCGGGATGGAGGTCCTCGGGTTCTCCCTCATCACGAACCTCGCCGCGGGCATCCAGAAGACCCCGCTCTCGCACGCCGAGGTGCTCGAGGCCGGTCGTGAGGCCGAGCCCCGCATCGCGGACCTGCTCGCCCGTGTCGTGGCGGCGATCGGCTCGTCGTCCGACGCCACGGACGGTCCGGCGCTGTGAAGCTCGACGTCGACGGAGTCGTCGCCACCGCACGTGCCTGGTCCGCCCAGGACCCCGACGAGCAGACCCGCGCCGAGCTCGACGCCGCCATCGAGGCCGCGGCAAGCGGTGACGGTCCTGCCGTGCAGGAACTCGCGGACCGCTTCGCGGGGCGCCTCGCCTTCGGGACCGCCGGTCTCCGGGCCGAACTCGGCTACGGGCCGCTGCGGATGAACCGCGTGGTCGTGTCGCAGGCCGCCGCCGGGCTCGCACGGTTCCTCGTCGACACCGGCCGATCGCGGAGCGTCGTCATCGGCTACGACGGCCGCGTGAACTCCGACGTCTTCGCCCGCGACTCCGCCGAGGTCATGCGTGGCCTCGGGCTCGAGGTGACGCTGCTGCCGTCCGCGCTGCCGACACCCGTGCTGGCGTTCGCGGTGCGGCACCTCGGGGTCGGCGCCGGCGTCATGGTGACGGCCAGCCACAACCCGCCGCGGGACAACGGGTACAAGGTGTACCTCGGCGAGGACGACGAGGGCTCCCAGATCGTGCCGCCGGTCGACGGCACGATCGCTGCGGCCATCGACGCGGTCGCGGCGGGGTCCATCACCGACCTGGCCCGCGGGACCGACTACACGGTCGCTGACGACGCGCTCCTCGAGGCGTACGTCGCCGCCACGGCGGCGACGGTGCCCGCGGCCGGGCTCCCGGTCGACCAGCAGCCGAAGGTGGTCTACACGGCCATGCACGGTGTCGGGTGGGAGACCGCTCGCGCCGTCTTCCTGCGCGCCGGGTTCGCGGAACCGACCACGGTCCCGGAGCAGATCGACCCCGACGGCGCCTTCCCGACCGTCTCCTTCCCGAACCCCGAGGAGCCGGGCGCGATGGACCTCGCGATCGCGCGGGGGACCGCGATCGACGCCGACCTCGTCATCGCGAACGACCCGGACGCCGACCGGCTCGCGCTGGCGATCCCGGACGGTTCCGGATCCTTCCGCCGACTGTCGGGGAACGAGGTCGGGTGGCTCCTCGGCTGGCAGGCGGCCGCCCGGGCTTCGTCGGACGGGCGGGGTGGCACCCTCGCTGCGTCGATCGTCTCGTCGCCGGCGCTCGCCCGCGTCGCCGAGCGCCACGGTCTGGCCTACCGGGACACGCTGACCGGCTTCAAGTGGGTCTCGCGGGTCCCCGAGCTGGTCTTCGGGTACGAGGAAGCCCTGGGCTACCTGGTCGACCCGGACGTCGTCCGCGACAAGGACGGCATCTCCGCCGCGGTGGCGTTGCTCGACCTCGCGACGACGCTCGCCGCGTCGGGGCAGACCGTCGCCGACCGGCTGGACGCCTTCGCCGCGGAGTTCGGGGCGTTCGCGTCCGGGCAGGTGGCGACACGCGTCGACGACCTGTCGCGGATCGGCACGATCATGGCGGCGCTCCGTTCGGACCCGCCGGCGTCGCTCGGTCCCGTCGCCGTGCGGTCCGTGACCGACTACGCGGAGGGCGTGGACGGGTTCCCGCCGTCGGACATCCTCCGGTACGACCTCGAGGGCGACGCCCGCGTGATCGTGCGGCCGAGCGGCACCGAGCCGAAGGTGAAGGTCTACATCGACACCGTCGCCGCGACGCCGAGCGAGGCCCGGGCGCTCGTCGACGCCCTCGCCGACGCCGTGCGCCCCCTCGTGTCGTAGGCCACCGGCGCGTTCCCGGCGCCCGCTCGGACGTTCCCGGCGCCCGCTTGCACGCTCCTGGCGCCCGCTCGCACAACCAAAGTCCCCTCGAACCGCGGATCGCCACGGTTCGAGGGGACTTTGGTTGTGCGGCGGTGAGCCGCGCCGTCCTCCACGCCGCGTTCGCGCGGGGCTGTTCTCCACAGAGGACCACGACACGAACCGATCCCGCCCGTCATCGTCGACCGTGGGCGCATGACTCGACTCACCATCATCCGCGGCGGCAGTGCAGACCCGACCGGTACGCGCGGCCGCTCCTTCCGGGACGCTGCCGATCAGGGATCGCTCGTCCGCCTGACCCCGGGACGCTTCGTGGACGCGACGGAGTGGCGACGCGCTACGCCGGGTGAACGGCACATCGCGCGCATCAAGGCTGTCCACGATCGGATCGCGCCGCGGCTCGTCGTCGCACATGCGTCGGCTGCTGCGCTCCACGGGCTGCCCTGGCACGGCGAGTTCCCCGACGTGGTCGAGGTGATCGACCCCGAGCGATCGACGACGCAGTCGCTGACGCACGTGCGCAAGCGGCCCGGACGAGGCAGGCGGCTCCGGACGCAGTACATGATCGCGAACGGGCGCCGGGTGACGGACCTGACCAGCACCGTCGCCGATCTCGCGATCTCCTTCGAGCTCCGGCTGTCCGTGCCGGCGCTCGACGTCGCGCTCGCCGCGGGTTGCGTGCTGGCCGACGTCCGAACCGAGATCGAGGCGCGTGGAGCCGTGCACGGTCGACACCGTGCGGCGGTCGCGCTGGAACTCGCTGACGGCGCGAGCGGGTCACCGGGGGAGTCGGTCGCTCGGGTCGCCCTCGACGAGGTCGGCGCTCCCCGGCCCGTACTCCAGCGTGCGTTCCACGACGACGCCGGGTTCATCGGCAGGGTCGACTTCTGGTTCCCCGAGCAGGGGGTCGTCCTGGAGTTCGACGGCAGGACGAAGTACGTCGATCCGGCACTCCGGCGACCCGGCATGTCCGCCGCGACGTCGTCGTGACGGAGAAGCGCCGAGAGGACCGACTCCGGCGGGCACCGGGAGGTACGCGGCTTCGGACGGTTCGGATGGGACGAGGCGAACGACCTCGACGCGCTCCGGGCGTCCTCCGCGCTGTCGGGGTCCCCACCGCACCCCGGTCGTTCCGTCATGTTCGCTGAGTCGGACCCGGCGCACTTCGGCGCCGCACAACCAAAGTCACCTCGAACCACGGCGAGGCGTGGTTCGAGGTGACTTTGGTTGTGCGGGAGCCCGGCGCGCCGCGCCGAGCCGCGAGCCGCGCCGCGCCCCGCCGCGCGCGCCTACGCCAGCTCGAGCAGCACGTGCCCGGACGAGATCGTCTGGCCGACGGGGGCGTTCAGCGCCTTGACCACGCCGTCGCGGGTGGCCTGCACGGGCTGCTCCATCTTCATGGCCTCGAGGACGACGAGCAGATCGCCCTTCACCACGGTGTCACCCTCGGCGACCGCGACCTTGACCACGGTGGCCTGCATCGGCGACGTGACCGATCCCGACGAGGCGAGCCCGCCACGAACGCCGGACGACCGACGCTTCGGAGGAGCGGAGGGCCCGGCCGGACGTCGACCGGCAGCAGCGCCACCGCCGACGATCGACGGCATGGTGACCTCGATGCGCTTGCCCTGCACCTCGACGACGACCGTGTCGCGGGACGCCGGAGCGGGCAGCTCCTCGGTCGCGCCGCTCCACGCCGGGATGTCGTTGACGAAGTCCGTCTCGATCCACTGCGTGTAGACGCTGAACGGCTCGTCGTCGGACGTGGCGAACGCCGGGTCCGACACGACAGCGCGGTGGAACGGCAGCACGGTCGGCAGGCCGGTGACCTCGAACTCGGCGAGGGCACGGCGCGACCGCTCCAGAGCCTCGGCGCGCGTGGCACCGGTGACGATGAGCTTCGCGAGCATCGAGTCGAACGAACCCGAGACCACGTCGCCGGACACGACGCCCGAGTCGACGCGGACGCCGGGGCCGGACGGGGCGTTGAACGCGTGCACGGGGCCCGGCGCCGGGAAGAAGTTGCGCCCGGCGTCCTCGCCGTTGATGCGGAACTCGAAGGAGTGTCCGCGCGGCTCAGGGTCGTCGTAGTCGAGCACGCCGCCCTCCGCGATGCGGAACTGCTCGCGGACGAGGTCGATGCCGGTGACCTCCTCGGAGACGCAGTGTTCGACCTGCAGGCGCGTGTTCACCTCGAGGAAGGACACGGTGCCGTCGGCCCCGATGAGGAACTCGCACGTGCCGGCGCCGACGTACCCGACCTCGCGGAGGATCGCCTTCGACGACTCGTACAGGCGCTCCTTCTGGGAGTCCGTCAGGTACGGCGCCGGAGCCTCTTCCACCAGCTTCTGGTGTCGACGCTGCAGCGAGCAGTCGCGCGTGGAGACGATGACGACGTTGCCGTGCTCGTCCGCGAGGCACTGGGTCTCGACGTGCCGGGGCTTGTCGAGGTACTTCTCGACGAAGCACTCCCCACGACCGAAGGCCGCGATGGCTTCGCGGGTCGCCGACTCGAACTGCGCGGCGACCTCGTCGCGCGTCCGGGCGACCTTCAGGCCGCGGCCACCGCCGCCGAATGCCGCCTTGATGGCGACCGGCAGACCGACCTCGTCGGCGAACGCGATGACCTCGGCGGCGTCCTCGACCGGCTCGATCGTGCCGGGGGCGAGCGGCGCGCCGACCTTCTCGGCCACGTGGCGTGCGGACACCTTGTCACCGAGCTGCTCGATGGACTCCGGCGAGGGGCCGATCCAGGTCAGCCCGGCGTCGATGACGGCACGGGCGAAGTCGGCGTTCTCGGCGAGGAACCCGTACCCCGGGTGCACGGCGTCCGCGCCGGAGCGGCGGGCGACCGAGATGATCTTGTCGATGACGAGGTAGGTCTCGGCGCTCGTGGTGCCGTTCAGCGCGTACGCCTCGTCGGCGAGGCGGGCGTGGAGGGCGTCACGGTCCTGGTCGGCGTAGACGGCGACCGATGCCTTGCCTGCGTCGCGGGCCGCGCGGATGATGCGGACGGCGATCTCGCCGCGGTTCGCGATGAGGACCTTGCTGATACGGGGCATGGTAAGCCAGCGTATTCGTGCGGCGGCGGCCCGAATTGACTGGCACCCACAAAGAACCGACGGGAAGAAGTGTGGATGTCTACATCGACCACAGGTCGTGCCAGGTCGCGCCGAACCCGCGGAGGAGCATCGAGCGCAGCACCGGCAGCGACAGACCGACGACGGCCGAGGGCGCGCCGTCGATCCGCGTGATGTACGCCGCCGCACGGCCGTCGATCGTGAAGGCCCCGGCGACCTCGAGCGGTTCGCCGCTGGCGACGTAGGCGTCGATCTCGTCGTCGGACACGTCGTCGGCGAAGGTGAGCACCGCGCTGTCCACGGCGACGACGCGGTCGCCGTCGGCGACCATCGCGGACCCGCCGGGCGTGACCTCCGCGATCAGGCCGTCCCCGGCGGTGGAGGTGGGCACCTGACGGCCGGGAGGCACGGTGCCGGCCCGCCCCGCGCCTCCCGGCCGGTGGGCGGTACCGTCACCGGTCCCGGGACGGTCCGCACGCCGGTCCAGCACGCAGTGGCCGCTCCACAGGGTGCCGCCCCCGACGGCGAGCATCTGCCGCCACCGTTCCCGTGCGACCTCGGGGTCGTGGGGCTTGCCGTAGAGGGTGCCGTCGACCTCGAAGGCGGAGTCGCCGCCGAACACGAACCCGTCCACCCCGCGTCCGGCGACCTCCGCGTCGGCGACGGCCGACGCCTTCGCGACGGCGAGCAGCGACACGAGCTCCGGTCCGGTCAGCCGCCGGCCGAGCGTCGCCTCGTGTGCGGCGACCGCGGCGTCCTCGTCGACCCCGGGGGCGACGAGCACGGGCTCGATGCCGGTCTGGGCGAGCAGGGCACGACGGGCGGGGGAGGTACTCGCGAGGTACAGACGCATGGGAACATCGAACCATGGGTGAATCCGTCGGAACGCTGCTCGAACTCGACGTCACCGGGATCGCCCACGGCGGCATCTCGGTGGCACGGCACGAGGGACGCGTGGTGTTCGTCTCGGACGCGATCCCGGGCGAACGCGTCACCGCGCGGGTGACCGAGGACCGCAAGAAGTCGTTCTGGCGCGCGGACACCGTCTCGGTGCAGCAGCCGAGCGAGCACCGCGTCGACCACGTCTGGCCCGAGGCCGGCCTCGACCGCGACCCGGCGATCCGCGCCGGCGGGGCCGAGTTCGGCCACATCGCGCTGTCGCACCAGCGCACGCTGAAGCACGACGTGCTGGTCGACGCGTTCGCCCGGTTCGCGCGGACGGACCTCGCCGACGTCCTCGGCCGTGACGTCGTGGTCGAGGCGGTGCCGGGCGACGACGCGGCGAACGGCCTCGGCTGGCGCACGCGCGTCCGGCTGCACGTCGACGCCGACGGCACCCCCGGACCGTTCGCCGCCCGCTCGCACACCGTCGTCCCGGTGACCGCCCTGCCCCTCGCGAGCGCCGTCGTGCAGGAGAACGCCCCCCTCGGCCGTGGCGCCATGCCCGGCGCGTCCGTCGTGGACGTGCTGGCCCCGAGCGGGTCCGAGGGCGCGCGACTCGTCATCGACGAGCAGAAGCCGACCGTCGTCACCGAGACCGTGGGGGAGCGGACCTTCGCCGTCGACGACAACGGCTTCTGGCAGGTGCACCGACAGGCCCCGGCCGTGCTCACCGCCGCCGTGCAGGACCTCGTCGACCCCGACCGGCTCGACCCGGAGGGGCAGCACCTCGACCTCTACGGCGGTGTGGGCCTGCTCGCCGCGGCCCTCGGCGACCTGGTCGGCCCCCGTGCGAAGGTGACGAGCGTCGAGGGGTCCGAGCGGGCGACCGAGCACGCGCAGGAGAACCTCGCCGAGTGGATCGGTGCCCGCGCGGAGACGGGCCGCGTGGACCGCTGGCTCGCCCGGACGGCCGCCGGTGCCTCGCCGCACGAACGCGCCCGCTTCCGTGCCGGCACCGTCGTCCTCGACCCGCCCCGTTCCGGCGCCGGCCGCGAGGTCGTCGTGCAGATCGCCGCGCTGCAGCCCGCACAGGTCGTCTACGTGGCGTGCGACCCCGTCGCGCTCGCCCGTGACGTCGCGACGTTCGCGGACCTCGGCTACCGGCTCGAGGCGCTCCGCGCGTTCGACCTCTTCCCGCACACGCACCACATGGAGGCGGTCGCGCGACTGGTCCCCGCCGCCTGACACCGGACGTCACGTCGGCGCGTCACGTCATCAGCGCCGCCGGACCTGGGTCCGACCTGGGTATCCTTGGCCGATGATGCGTTCCGGTATCAGGGACCGGAGTGCGCATCGGAACGAGAGGCCACCGTGGCAGCAGCAACGACACCCACTTCCCACGCGACGGACGTCCAGACCACGCCGGTCCGCGTCGCGATCGTCGACGACCACGAGTCGGTCCGGCTCGGCATCCAGGCCGCGTGCCAGAACGAGGGCTTCGAGGTCGTCCTCACCGCCGCGAGCGTCCCGGAGTACATCCGTGAACTCGGCGACCGCGAGGTCGACGTCGTCGTGCTCGACCTGTCGCTCGGCGACGGCTCGACCGTGACCGAGAACGTCAAGGGTGTGCAGGGCACCGGGTCGGCCGTGCTCGTGCACTCCATCGCCGACCGGGTGGCGAACGTGCGTGAGGCGCTGGCTGCAGGGGCAGCCGGGGTCATCCCGAAGTCCTCCGCGACGAAGACCGTGATGGCCGCCGTCGCCACCGTCGCACGTGGCGACGTGCTCAACAACCTCGAGTGGGCGAGCGCCATCGACGCGGACCGCGACTTCGCGAAGGCCCAGCTCGGTCGTCGTGAGCGCGAGATCCTGCACCTCTACGCGTCCGGGCTGCCGCTCAAGCTCGCCGCCCAGCAGCTCGGCATCGGGTACTCCACCGCCCGCGAGTACCTCGACCGCATCCGCGTGAAGTACGTCGAGGTCGGACGACCCGCGCCGACCAAGGTCGACCTCCTCCGCGTGCCGT
>NZ_BACW01000125.1:0-1794 GCF_000333315.1 Curtobacterium sp. B8 | reverse complement strand
AGAAGGTCTCGCACTACACGGTGGACCGCGCTGCCGCCTACGACCAGCGATGGTCCGACCACGCCCCCGTGGTCGTCGACTACGAGATCTGATCCCCCCACCGCTCCAGCGCAACAGGACACCAGCATGGCCACGACCCGCATCTTCTCCGGCATCCAGCCCTCGGCCGGATCGCTCCACCTCGGCAACTACATCGGTGCGCTCATGCAGTGGCGGACGCTCCTCGACGACTTCGACGCGATCTACTGCGTCGTCGACATGCACGCGATCACCACCGCGCAGGACCCCGCCGAGCTCCGCGCGAACACGCGCGCGACCGCCGCCCAGTACATCGCCTCCGGCATCGACCCGTCGAAGGCGACGCTCTTCGTGCAGTCGCAGGTGCCGGCGCACGCGGAACTCGCCTGGGTGCTCAACACCCTCACCGGGTTCGGCGAGGCGAGCCGGATGACCCAGTTCAAGGACAAGTCGGCGCGGCAGGGCACGGACGCCGCGTCCGTCGGGCTCTTCACCTACCCGATCCTGATGGCCGCCGACATCCTGCTGTACGACACGAAGGTCGTCCCGGTCGGTGACGACCAGCGGCAGCACGTCGAACTGACGCGCGACCTCGCCGGTCGGTTCAACTCGTCCGGCCGACCGGAGGCTCCCCACGTGCCTGTGGGGAGCCTCCAGTCGGTCCACCCGGCTGTTGTGCACAGGGCACGGCGCAGGGTCGGTGACCACCGATAGCCTGGAGCGCATGAGCGCCGACGCCACGACCTACCGCCTGCCCGACGCCGGAGCGGTCATCAACGACCTGCCGAAGGTCTCGCTGCACGACCACCTCGACGGGGGGCTGCGGCCGGCGACGATCGTCGAGCTGGCGGACTCGTCCGGGGTGGCGCTGCCGACCACCGATGCCGACGCGCTCGGTCAGTGGTTCGCCGACCAGTCGAACTCGGGCTCGCTCGTCGAGTACCTGAAGACGTTCGACGTCACCACTTCGGTGATGCAGACCGCCCCGCAGCTGCACCGCGTCGCGAAGGAGTTCGTCGAGGACCTCGTCGCGGACGGCGTCGTCTACGGCGAGATCCGCTGGGCGCCCGAACAGCACCTGCAGGGTGGGCTGACGCTCGACCAGACGGTCGAGGCGGTGCAGGCCGGCATCGAGGAAGCGGTCGACGCGGCCGGCGGCACGATCCGGGTCGGGCAGCTCGTCACCGCGATGCGGCACGCCGACCGGGCGCAGGAGATCGCCGAGCTCGCGGTCCGGCACCGTGACCGCGGTGTCGTCGGGTTCGACATCGCCGGGGCCGAGGCAGGGTTCCCGCCGGCGAACCACCGTGCGGCGTTCGACTGGCTCGCGACGCAGCTCTTCCCCGTCACCGTGCACGCGGGCGAAGCCGACGGGCTCGCCTCGATCCGGTCGGCGCTCGTCGACGGTCGGGCGCTCCGGCTCGGGCACGGTGTCCGCATCTTCGAGGACATCGCGCTCTCCGACGCGGGCGACGGCTCCACCCTGGCGACGCTGGGCGAGGTCGCGTCGTGGGTTCGCGACCGCGAGGTCCCGCTCGAGGTCGCGCCCTCGTCGAACCTGCAGACCGGTGCGATCGCCGCGTGGGGCGACGAGCTCGCCGACCACCCGTTCGACGTGCTCTACCAGCTCGGCTTCCGGGTCACCGTGAACACCGACAACCGGCTGATGAGCAACACCTCGTTGTCGAAGGAGCTCGCGCTGCTCGCCGGCACGTTCGGCTACGACCTCGACGACCTCGCGGCGTTCCAGATCAACGCCGCGCTCGGCTCCTCCTG
>NZ_BACW01000126.1:0-1111 GCF_000333315.1 Curtobacterium sp. B8 | reverse complement strand
GCGGCTGCCTCGGCGCGACCCTCGTCCTTCGAGGGGGTCGCCCCGAGCGGGAACATCGCGTGCTGCAGCTGCTCGGCGGTCAGCACCCCGAGGACGTACGACTGGTCCTTCGCCCACGCCGCCGCGCGGTGGAGCTCCCGCGAGCCGTCGGACCCGGTGACGATCGAGGCGTAGTGCCCCGTGGCGACCGCGTCGAACCCGAGGGCGAGCGCCTTCTCGAGCAGCGCCGCGAACTTGATCCGCTCGTTGCACCGCATGCAGGGGTTCGGCGTGCGGCCGGCCTGGTACTCGGCCACGAAGTCGTCGACGACGTCTTCCTTGAACCGCGCCGAGAAGTCCCACACGTAGTACGGGATGCCGAGCACCGAGGCCGCGCGCTGGGCGTCCATCGAGTCCTCGATCGTGCAGCAGCCGCGGCTCCCGGTGCGGAGCGTCCCCGGCATCCGGCTGAGGGCGAGGTGCACCCCCACCACGTCGTGTCCGGCGTCGACGGCCCGTGCCGCCGCGACCGCCGAGTCGACGCCACCGCTCATCGCTGCCAGTACTCGCATGCATCCAGGGTAAGCACCGGCGTACCGTTGTGCGAACGATGCCCTCCGAGACCCCCGCCTTCGACCTCCGGGCGGTCGTCCTGTCCGGCTTCCTCCCCGCCGCACTCTTCGCCGTCGGCGAGGGAGCGATCATCCCCATCATCCCCATCGCCGCGGACAACCTCGGTGCCGGGCTCGCGTTCGCGGGCTTCGTCGCGTCGCTCATCCTCGTCGGCGAGCTCATCGGCGACGTGCCCTCGGGCGTCGTCGTCGGACGGATCGGCGAGCGGAACGCGATGATCGGCGCGGCCGTGGTCTCCGTGGTCGGCCTCCTGGTGTGCACGTGGGCCCCGAACCCCTGGGTGCTCGCCGTCGGGGTGTTCCTCGTCGGCGTCTCGACGGCGGTGTTCGCGCTCGCCCGGCACGCGTACATGACGACCGCGATCCCGGTGCACGTCCGGGCCCGGGCGCTGTCCAGCCTCGGCGGCGTGTTCCGCTTCGGCTACTTCGTCGGGCCGTTCATCGCGGCCGGGGTCGTCCACCTGACGGGCACCACGCAGAGCGCGTTCTGGATCCACATC
>NZ_BACW01000127.1:0-3385 GCF_000333315.1 Curtobacterium sp. B8 | reverse complement strand
GAGCGGGAGGTCGGGTCGTCGTGGACGGCGCCGACCGTGTGCACGACGACCGCGGGGACGGACGTGGGCACGGCAGGAGCCTCGACCACTCCCAGCGAGTGCATCGAGGCGGTGAGCAGAGCCGCGGCGATGAGCAGCAATCGGGTCTCCCCCGGGAAGGCCGTCCCGTCGCCTCCCTGCAGACGACGGGTGATGCTCGGTCGAGTCTACGGAAGACGGCCGATCTGGGAACATGCCCGCTGCAACTTGCCCCCCGTTCTGGGTGCACGGCGGGGTGTGCCGCTCCTGGTGGACAGGACCGGCCCGTGCTCCTGAGGGTGGCTCAGCCTTCCGGGGCCCCCTGCTCGTCGGGTGCGGAGGCGTCGGCGGGGGCATCGGTGGGAACGTCCGCGAGGGCGTCCGGGCCCTCGGTGACGAGCAGCCGGAACTGCTCCGCGTCGATGATCCGCACCCCGAGCTGCTCGGCCTTCGTCAGCTTCGAGCCGGCCCCGGGACCGGCGGCGACGAAGTCGGTCTTCTTGCTGACACTCGATGCCGCCTTGCCACCGGCGGCCATGATCGCCTCGAGCGCACCCTCCCGCGTGTACCCCTCGAGGCTCCCGGTGGCAACCACGGTGACCCCGGCCAGGACGCCGCCCTCCGCCGCCGCGGCACCGGGCCCCGGGTGGTCCGGGATCGCGAAGCGCACGCCGGCGGCGGTCCACCGCTCGACGATCTCGCGGTGCCAGTCGACCTCGAACCACGACAGGAGCGCATCCGCGATGATGCCACCGACCCCGTCGACCGCGGCGAGGTCGTCGCGGGAGGCCGCGCGGACGGCGTCGAGCGACCCGAAGTGCGACGCGAGCGCCCGGGCCGCGACCGGTCCGACGTGGCGGATGTTCAGCGCGACGAGGAGCCGCCAGAGGTCCTTCGTCTTCGCGGCGTCGATGTTCGCGAGCATCTCGAACGCGTTCTTCGACGGGTACCGGCTCGGCTCGCCGGTGTGGTCGGCCCCACGGGCGTCCGGGTCGAACGGGGGATCGGTCTTCTTGCGCGCCCGGCTGAACGGCGTGACGCGCTTCGGGACCCCGGCGTCGTCGACCTTCTGCATGCCGGTCTCAGCGTCGCGGACGATGACCTCGATCGGGACGATGTCCTCCATCGTGAGGTCGAACAACCCGGCCTCGGTCACGAGCGGCGGGGTCTCCGGGTGCAGCGGCTGCGTCAGGGCGGCCGCCGCGACCTCGCCGAGCCCCTCGATGTCAAGGGCGCCCCGCGAGGCGATGTGCTCGACACGACCCCGCACCTGCGCCGGGCAGCTCTTCGCGTTCGGGCACCGCAGGTCCTTGTCGCCCTCCTTGGCGGGAGCGAGCGGTGTGCCGCACTCGGGGCAGTCGGCGGGCATGACGAACTCGCGCTCGGTGCCGTCCCGCAGCTCGACGACCGGGCCGAGGACCTCCGGGATGACGTCCCCGGCTTTCCGCAGCACCACGGTATCGCCGATGAGGACGCCCTTGGCCTTGACGACGTCCTGGTTGTGCAGCGTCGCCTGCCGCACGACGGACCCGGCGACCTCGGCCGGCTCCATCGACGCGAACGGCGTGGCGCGGCCGGTCCGTCCGACGCTCACGACGATGTCGAGGAGCTTCGTGTGGACCTCTTCCGGCGGGTACTTGTAGGCGATCGCCCAGCGCGGGGCGCGGGAGGTCGAGCCGAGTTCCTCGTGCAGGGCGAGGTCGTCGACCTTGATCACGACGCCGTCGATCTGGTGCTCGACACTCGCACGACGGTCACCCGTGGACCGGACGAAGCCGAGGACCTCGTCGACGGTGTCGAACACGCGGTAGTGGGTGCTCGTCGGCAGGCCCCAGGTCTGCAGCAGCTCGTAGACCTCGGACTGGGAGCGGGCGTCGGTCTCGCGTTCGAGCTCCCGCACCGGCCACGCCCCGATGCCGTGCACGAGCATCCGGAGCCGCCGCAGTCGGTCGACCATGAGGGCGCGCTTCGCCTCGGACTTGCCCTCCTCCTTCTGGCGGAGCGAACCGGCGGCGGCGTTGCGCGGGTTGGCGAAGACCTTCTCGCCGGCTTCGCGCTGTCGGGCGTTGAGCTCGTCGAACTCGGCGACCGGGAAGAAGATCTCGCCCCGGACCTCGACGAGGGGCGGGTGCCCGGTCCCCGCGAGCCGGTCCGGGATCGTCCCCATGGTCCGGACGTTGCCCGTGACGTCCTCGCCCACGACGCCGTCGCCGCGGGTGGCGGCCGAGACCAGGCGGCCGTCCTCGTAGCGGAGGTTGATCGCGAGTCCGTCGATCTTGAGCTCGGTGAGCCATCGCACGCGCTCGGCTCCGGCGTCGCGTTCGACCTTGGTCGCCCACTCGGTCAGCTCGTCGGGGCTGAAGACGTTGTCGAGGCTCAGCATGCGCTCGGCGTGCTGCACGGGCGCGAACTGGGTCGTCTGCGCCTGCCCGCCGACGGTCTGCGTGGGGCTGTCCTCGGTGAGCAGCTCGGGGTGGAGTTCCTCGATCGCGGCGAGCCGGCGCTGCAGGGCGTCGTAGTCGGCGTCGGACGCGGTCGAGGCGTTGCCCTCGTAGTACTCGTGCCGCAGCTCGGCGATGCGGGCACGGAGCCGGTCGACCTCCCGCGCGGACTGGGCGGCGTCGAGGTCGGCGGGCGCCGTCGTCTCGAACGTGGCGTCGTCGGGCGTGCTGTCGCTCATGCCTCCAGTTCTACCGGCAACCACCGACCGGACGCGCAGGCACCGCCCACCCCGGGAGCGCCGCAGCGCCAGCGCGCGCCCACGCCTGCCCGCCGCGCGCGCCCACGCCTGCCCGCTGTGCGCGACCGTCGCGCTCAGGCGTCGACCGGCACCGCCGACACCGTGCTGTCGATCGTGCACTGCCCGAGCACCCGCGTGCCGACGTAGACGACCGCCGTCTGCCCGGGCGCGACGCCCGAGAGCGGCTCGTCGACGTCGATCACCAGGTGCCCGTCGGACACCCGCGCCGTCGCCGGCACCGGGTCGGCGTGCGCGCGGATCTGCACGTCGCACGCGAACGGCACCGTCGGGTCCGCCGGCGCCGTGCCCGCCCACGTGAAGCGCGCGCCGGACATCGAGGTGACGTCGAGCGCCTCCTTCGGGCCGACCACGACCGTGTTGTCCTTCGGACGGATCTCCAGCACGAACCGGGGCTTGCCGTCCGGCGCGGGACGACCGAGGTGCAGGCCTCGACGCTGCCCGACGGTGTAGCCGGTCGCGCCCTGGTGCTCCCCCACGACCGTGCCGTCGCGCTCGACGACGTCCCGGGGGCGGTGCCCACGCGGTCAGCGAGCCAGCCGCGGGTGTCGCGTCGGGGATGAAGCAGATGTCGTACGAGTCCGGCTCTGCGCCACGGTCAGCCCGCGG
>NZ_BACW01000128.1:0-2259 GCF_000333315.1 Curtobacterium sp. B8 | reverse complement strand
CGCGGCCCTCGGGGACGTCGACGGCCGGGTGCACCTGCTCGGCGCGGTGCAGGACGAGGCGGCGGTGCAGCCCGAGGCGCCGGTGCTGGACGAGCCGACGGTGCTGGACGAGGCGGCGGTGCTGGACGAGGCGACGGTGCAGGGCGAGGCTGCTGCGGCACACGACGACGGGTTCGCGCCGGACCCGGCGCCACGACCCGGTGGGAGCGACCCGCTCGTCATCGTCTTCACCTCCGGGTCGACCGGCCTGCCGAAGGGCGTCGTCGTGACGCACCGGCAGCAGGTGCGGGACGCCGAGGCCGACGCGGTGGTGCTGGGCTTCGGGCCCGGCGACCGGCTCGGCATCGCGGCGCCGCTGTCGTTCACGGCCGGGCTCATGTACGCGCTCGCCGCGCTCATGGACGGCAGCGCGGTGGTCGTCCTGGAACCGCGGGACCGCGGCGTGGAGGGCACCCTCGCGGACCTCGAGGCGCACGGTGTCACCGCGATGCTCTGCACCCCGCACATGCTCCGGTCGATCGTCGGCAGCGTCGCCGGCGCCGGCCGTGGACCCCGGGCGGGACTCACCGGCCTCCGCATCGTCGTCACGGTCGGGGAACCGAGCACCGGCACCGACGTCGCCGCGGCTCGACCCCACCTCGGGCCGGACACGGTGCTCGTCAACGGCTTCGGTGCCAGCGAACTGGCGAGCGTGGCGTTCTGCCCCGTGGGTCCGGACGACGCGGTCCCCGACGGCGTCGTGCCCGCCGGTTGGCCGATCCCCGGCAAGTCGCTCCGGATCGAGCGCCCCGACGGCAGCCTGGCCGAGGTCGGCGAGACCGGTGAGCTCGTGGTCGTGGGCGACGGGCTGACCACCGGCTACTGGGGCGCACCCGACCAGACGGCGCAGCGCCTCGGCCGCACGGACGACGGCACCCCGACGTGGCGGCAGGGCGACCTCGCCAAGATCGACGAGGCCGGGCGACTGGTCCTCCTCGGCCGGGCGGACGACGCCGTGAAGGTGCGCGGCTACCTGGTCGAGCCGAGCGAGGTCGAAGCGGCGCTCCGGGCCGTGCCCGACCTCCTGGACGTCGTCGTCACGGCGCTCGCGGAGCCCCCGGCGGTGACCCGGCTGGTCGCGTACGTCGTGCCCCGGCCCGGCCACCGCACCCCGGCGCCCGCGGCGCTCCGCAAGGCGCTCCGGGAGCGCCTGCCCGAGTACATGGTGCCCGCGGCCATCGTCCCGATGACCGAGCTGCCGCGCAACGAACGCGGCAAGGTCGACCGGTCCGCACTGCCGGGCGCCCCCGAGGTCGAGGCGGACATGACCGAGGCGACGTACGACCAGTGGGAGCTCGTCCTCGGGCAGATCTGGGCCGAGGTGCTCGGGCTGCCGGGCGTGCCGCTCGACGAGGACTTCACCGCGCTCGGCGGCGACTCCCTGTCGGCCGAGGAGATGCTCGCGGTCGTCCAGGAGCGGCTCGGAGTGGACCTGCGGTCCTCCGAACTCCTCGAGCACCCCACCCTGCGCCAGTTCGCGCGTCGTGTCCGGTCCGGCACGAGCGCGCTGCCGAGCCACCCGGACGTCGTGAAGGTCTCCACCGCGCGGACGCCGGGCCGGCCGCCGGTCTTCTGCTTCGCGGGCGGCGGTGCGCTCGCCCTGACCTTCCTGCCGCTCTCGCGGCACCTCACCGAGCACGACGTCTACGCGTTCCAGCAGCACGGTCTCGAGCGCCGGGGCGTGCCGGACTGGAGCATCGAGCGGAGCGCCCGGCGCTACCTCGCGCTCATGCGGGTGGTGCAGCCGCGCGGCCCGTACCTGCTCGTCGGGCACTCGCTCGGCGGCCTCGTCGCGCTCGAGATCGCACGGCTGCTCGTGGAGAACGGCGAGCAGGTCGCGCACCTGGCGCTCCTCGACACCTACCTCCCGCGCACGAAGAGCGAGCAGGCGCGCCTGCTCTTCAGCCGGATGGAGCCGCGCCCGCCGCGGAACCCGGCCCTGCGTGCGCTGCGGACGGGTGTGGACCGCGTCGCGGGGCGCATCATGCCCGCGGGCGTCCCGTACGGCGCGCAGGCCGCGAAGCGCCTCCGTGCGTACGCCGCCGGCGTCGTGCGCTTCGGCGGGCAGGACGACTTCGACGCCTTCTTCGACCAGGCCGAGATCGTCACCCGACGGCACCACCCGACACCGTTCCGCGGGCGGTCGACCTACGTCCTCGCCGACGCGACCCCGATGCGGACGGCTGGGGCGCGATCCTCGTCGGTGACACGGCGACGGTC
>NZ_BACW01000129.1:0-1746 GCF_000333315.1 Curtobacterium sp. B8 | reverse complement strand
AACCGGCCGCGGAACGCCGCCACCCTGCAGTCCCACGGCTTCCTGACGCGAGACGGCATCTCGCCGCTCGAGCTCCGGAAGCTCGGTAGAGCCGAGGTCGAGGCGTACCCGGAGGCGACGGTCGTGCAGGCCGTGGTCGACGAGGTCGTCCCCGAGGGGGCCGGGTGGCGCGTGCACGCGACGGGTCGCGGAACGGCCGTCTCCGCGACCGCGCGGGCGGTGGTGGTCGCCACGGGCCTCCGGGAGGAGTTCCCGTCGCTGCCGTCGCTCCGAGCGTTCTACGGCACGTCCGTGCACAGCTGCGTGGAGTGCGACGGGTACGAGAAGGCGGGAGAGGCCCTCGCGTTCGTGTGCGAGACGCCGGACGTCGTGGACCGCGCGCTGTACCTCGCCGCGTGGACGGACGACCTCGTGGTCTACACGAACGGCGCACCGACGCTCGACGAAGCCGGACGCGAGCGGCTCGCCGCGGCCGGCATCCGCGTCGACGAGCGACCGGTCGCCGACCTCGAGGGCGACCGCTCCGGCATGACGGGCGTCCGGCTCGAGGACGGCCACGTGGAGCCGCGGACGGGCGGGTTCGTCCGGCCGACCTGGCACGTGGACCTCGACTGGCTCGGGGCGGACGTCGAGCGCGACGCCGAGGGACTGCTGGTGGTCGACGCGTCCGGGCGCACCGGTGTCCCCGGCCTCTACGCGGTCGGCGACGTGACCCCGCCCGGGCCCGAACAGCTCATCGTCGCGGCCGGTCACGGAGCGCGGACGGCATCCGCTGTCCACCGCGACCTGGTCGGTGGTCTCAGAGACGTCCGGGATGCTGTACAGTAGTTGATCGTGCCCCGGGCGACCGGGACGCGAGGCCGAACGGCCTCTTGGGGTATGGTGTAATTGGCAACACAGCGGTTTCTGGTACCGTCGTTCTTGGTTCGAGTCCAGGTACCCCAGCCACCATCGTGAAACGGCCCCCGACAGATGTCGGGGGCCGTTCTCGTTCCCGGTGCGCGGCGCCCGCAGCGCGCTGGGCGTCGACCGCGGTCCACGGCGACACGCCGGTCGCGAGGCGCTCCGGCCAGCGCGACACGCGGTCCCGTACGAGCGACACGCCCGACGTTCGTCTGACCGGCGAGATCCCTCGGCAGCAGCCGCGCCCGTCCACCCGCGCCCGTCCACCTGCGCCCGTCCACCCCACGCGTCGTGGCCGCGCGGGCAACCGGCCGTCGTCTGCGCTGGGAACCGGCCGTCGCGCCCGCGGACGATCGGCCCTCCGGTGCTGCGGGGAACCGCAGACCGTCCGGGACTCCCGGGCCGCGAGGGCACCCCGGTCGCGCGCGCGGTGCACCGACGTACGGTGCGCGCGCAGTGTGGACCGGTGCGGGTGCTCGCGGACCCTCGGGGCCCGCTTCCGCGTCCCTGTGCGGATCGACAGGGTCCGCCCCGTGGTCCCGCACACCCGGTCGGACCGGTGCCGCACCCGGAGCTGGTTGCGGGGAACCGCACGACGTCGCCACCCTCGCCCGCTG
Organism: Curtobacterium sp. B8; assembly: GCF_000333315.1. Lineage (NCBI taxonomy): Bacteria > Bacillati > Actinomycetota > Actinomycetes > Micrococcales > Microbacteriaceae > Curtobacterium > Curtobacterium sp. B8. Next base: position 226 of record NZ_BACW01000129.1, on the reverse strand, counting down.
CGGTCCGCCCGCGCCGTACCGTCGCAGGGTCACCGCACGTCCGCGGTGCCAGCAGCCGAGCCGCCAGGGGAGACTCCGTGCCCACACCCGTCACGACCAGCAGTGCGCCGTGGAACCACGTCCCCCGTGATCGAGGCGGCCGACGACCACTCCGTCCTCGACCGGTGGGACCGGGTCGTGGCGGCGCACGGCGACCCGCTGGCCCTGACCGGATCGGTCCCGACGG